>NZ_WTKW01000002.1:0-36949 GCF_011378745.1 Pseudoalteromonas sp. Z1A6 | reverse complement strand
ATATTAAATTACGAATTGCTACTTTAAAACTTTCAAACTTAAGCGCTATAACACCTGAGCCATATAAAAATGGGACTTTTTCGAACAACATATGAATCGCTAATAAATTAGTTACCGCACCTGAAAGCGCAAATAAACCAACAGATAACACAATTGCTTGGTTAAACATAAAACCGACAACAACACATAAACCCGCTAGCAAATTGGTTATTAAACTTTTGTTCATTTTTACTCCATTACAGTAAGTGTAATTTTTATGCAATATAGCCGTTAATTTTACAACGTTTAGATTGTTAAATTAATACCTTTTTGCCATAGTTTAAGTATCTGTTTAAAAGGCGAGCAATTGTTATGTGGAAAACAGTAAATGAGCACATCAGCCAAGCCATTAATTTTGACTTTAAACACACCTATAAACGCCAATTACAAAGTACAAATACCGATAAACTATTTCATGTTACCAATGGTACGCATAACTACTTGGTTAAAATAGCCCTAAAAAGCGAACTTGAACGTTTAGAAAGTGAATTTATTGGCTTAAGGCTGCTAGCGCAAAATAGTCACTTTAAAGTACCTGAATGTATTGTAACCGGCGCTAATATTGAATTTTCATTTATTGTTTTACAGTGGCTTGTTTTAGATAAACAACCCCACAACACGTGGGCAACTATGGGAAACAGCCTTGCTAAAATGCATCAAAAACACGACCAAGCTATGTTTGGTTTTGATGTAGACAACTACATAGCTACTACCATACAACCTAACCGCTGGCATAAAAAGTGGGATGTATTTTACGCCGAGGAACGTATAGGTTGGCAATTACAGTTACTCGCTGAAAAAGGCATTAATTTTGTTGAACCCGAGCGCTTAATTAATGCCACAAAAGAGCAACTACATAGTCATCAAGTACAACCTTCATTATTACATGGTGATTTTTGGCGAGGAAACATGGGATTTTTAAAAGCAGAGCCGACGGTATTTAACCCGGCTTGTTATTATGGTGATCGGGAAGTGGATATTGCAATGAGTGAATTATTTGCTCCACTGCCAAAAGACTTTTATAGCGCCTATAACCAGCACTATCCGTTATCGCCAAATTACGAAAAACGTAAGTTAATATACCAGCTATACCCTATTTTAAATCACGCTAATATATTTGCCGGGCACTATCTTACTGAAGCTAAACAACATATAGAAAAGCTGCTCATTTAATACAATTTTCTGCGTAAAATAAATGTCATAATAGGCTATTCAGAACTATATTTAATCAGTAAGTAAGGAGTTCAGCTTTGAGCCATTAAGTAGTTGCTAGCATATACACAATTACTTAATTATTTATAACTGGAGTGATTATGAAAAATTATTTATCACAACGAATTGCCTGCCCACACTGTGGCCACCACATACATTTAGACCTAGACGCAAGCATGGGCGATCAAGACTACGTTGAGGACTGCACTGCCTGCTGTAACCCTATTCATTTAAATATGCATATAGATCATGCTAACAATAAATTAGAGCTACACGTAGACAGTGACGACGAACAAATATTTTAACTTAAGCCTGATGGCGTAAGTAGTTTTCTACCGTATTTACAATAGTGTAAGTTTGCTGATCAACTTCAATATTAAACTTGTCACCCACTTGCGCTGCACCAATGTTTGTAATGGCGAGCGTTTCTGGAATTAGATGTAACCAAAAGCCTTGTTCGTCAACTTCGCCTACGGTTAAGCTTGCGCCATTTACCGCAACAAAGCCTTTATATAGCACATACTTTTGCCACTCTTTTGGCAAGCTGAGTTGTATTTTGCAGTTATTCTCAAGCTTCACTATTTGAGAAATTTGTGACGTACAATGAATATGCCCAGACACTATATGCCCGCCAAGCTCAGTACCAAACGTAACAGAGCGCTCATAATTAACTAAACTGCCTAGCTCAAGCAAACCTAAATTAGTTAACTTTAGGGTTTCGTCAATTACATCAAAATGCACTTGCGCCACCACATCATGATTACTTAGCTCAACTTGCACAACGGTTAAACAACAGCCATTAATAGCAATACTTGCGCCTAAATCTAAATGCTTAACGTACTCATCGCTCACCGATACAACTAAGCGTAAAACACCGTCTGTTTGAGTTTTAGAAACCACCGTTGCTTGCGTTTGCACTATTCCTGTAAACATAAAACCACTTTAAATTATTACAAAGTGCTAGTTTAACGTATCAACTCATAAAATCATTCACTCCTGTGATTTTTATTTGAAACACAATAGATTACAATTGCCGCCTGTTTTATCAAATAGCTGTTTTTATGACCTTTTGTAATTGGGAAGCTAAGCGTTTACTTTCCCTCGCTTTACCTGTTTTTTTAGCGCAAGTAACTCTTATTTTAATGTCGGTCGTCGACACCATCATGGCCGGACAAGTCAGCCCTACTGATTTAGCTGCACTTTCTATTGCTACGGGGATATGGAATCCTCTTTTACTTGGCCTTCAAGGTATTTTATTAGCGCTTACTGGTATTATTGCGCAGTTTTCAGGTGGCGATGATCGCAAAGGTATTAGTCATTATTTTCAACAAGCTCTCTATTTAACGGCTATTTTATGCTGCGTAGGCTTTTCTATTACCTATTTAGCCGACACCATTATTTTTAAACTAGACACCAGCCCAGCGATTGCAAATCTTGCGTATGATTACATTCACTTTGTTAAATGGGGCATTTTTGGTTTTTTAACTTTTACGGTATACAGAAACGTTACCGAAGGCATGGGTATGACCAAGCCCGCGTTTTATATAAGCCTGCTGGGTTTAGCCGTAAATATTCCGGTAAATTATATTTTTATAAATGGCTTATTTGGCTTACCCGCTTATGGCGGCGCAGGGTGTGGTATAGCAACAGCCATTGTTTTAACCGTTATGGCAATAGCGCAAGTTACCTATTGCCACACAAGTAAAAAGGTAGATGCCAAAGGCCTGCTTTCATCATTTAAAAAACCTAACCTAACCACTATTGGTATAATTACAAAATTAGGGATACCAATCTCACTAGCCACTTTTTTTGAAGTTACTTTATTTGCATGTATACCTCTGTTTATAGCGCACTTAGGTGCAGTTGCAGTCTCTGGTCATCAAATAGCAGCAAGCGTTACTACTTTGTTATTTATGATGCCGCTGAGCTTATCTATCGCTATAAGTATTCGTATAGGCAATTTATTTGGCCAAAATAAAATGACCGAACTTAAAGTTGCGGTATCTACTAGCTATATTTTAGCAATTGCTATTGCATTATTTTTAGCACTCATAACATTCCTCGGCCGTGATTTAATTAGCCAGCTTTATACCGACAGCCCTGCCGTAATGGCATTGGCTTCATCAATTATGATTTTAGCGTGTATTTATCAGTTACCGGATGCACTACAAGTTGCAGCAAATGGCATACTTCGAGGGTTAAAATACACCACGCCTATATCGTATATCACGTTTATATCGTATTGGTTAATCGGCTTTTGTTTAGGTTACGTATTGGCAAGAACAGACATAATTGTGCCAGCCATGGGGCCACACGGCTTCTGGACTGGGATAATAGTAGGTCTTAGTGTCGCTGCTATTTTATTAATGCTAACGGTAAAAAAACGTCTAAAATATGAATTTCTTAAAATTGATACACTTAATCAAAACTAATAAACTCAGCCTTAAAACATTACCAGCTGCTTTGCTGGTAATGTTCGTTTTTGCACTTACCGGCTGTAGTAAAGCACCCAGTAGTGTAAACGCAACTTATGTTGAGCGCTTAAGTAGCACCGTTAATGTAAATACAACAAAGCCTGTGTCACTCAAGCAACTCCTCTTACTGCGGCCTACCCCAATAGCACAAAGTGACTTAACACTGAGCATTGTTGAGCTTGCAGGTATTAGCCAATGTAAGCTTAACGTGCTTATAAGTGAGCATAATAACCAATTAGGAAAAACAGCCAGTGCTGCGGGGCAATTAAAGTATCAAATAAACTTTATTAAAAGTGCGCAGGTTTGCTTAAATACACTTGATAAAAATAGCCCTAGTTACACAAAAATACTCGCTGCCAAAAACTACAAAGAAGCACACTTAATGCACTTTTTTAACGCCATGTTATTTAAAGAGCCAGAGCTTAATAAAACATGGCTATTAACATCAAACGAGCTAAGTAGCGAACCCGCAGGCTTTAGTGATACCTTGCAGGCGCTCAAACAACTTGTACTTATTAAGCAGCAAATTAACGCTAAACAATTTAGTAAAATTAATAGCGATTCTGTTTTTAGTGCACTCGAACAGCTTAATAAATTTCAATTTAACCAAGCACTCATTCAATCGGTCCGCAAGCAGGTAGTGTTAAATAACAACGCCACGCAGTTTGTAAAAACATTAAACTTTAATACGCTGTGCCCTCAGGATAAAAATAATAAAAACGCAAAAATAATAAGTAACGTGTTTCAAAAATTTTACCTAAAAGAAATTCAGCCCTATCAAGCGCAGTTAACTGGTTATTTAGAAGTACTACAACCGCTTTATAACGAGCTTTGGTTTAACGAAAGTATCTCAAGTCCTCAAATTAATAACTTAGTAAAAACGGGCTCGACAAGTAACTTACTGAACTTACTAAAAAGCTCTGCTAAAAATCATGTAATTTGGTGGCAAGGTTTTTATAAAACGTGTGAAATAAGCCCAATATGAATAAAAAAACGGCAAATAAACTTAAAAACAACAAACTTGCTTGATTCACCAACCGCCACGCTATATATTAGCCGCCGTTGTTAAGCAATTAACACCTACTTAAATAAAGTAATACGACTGTAGCTCAGTTGGTTAGAGCACTACCTTGACATGGTAGGGGTCGGTGGTTCGAATCCACTCAGTCGTACCAAAATTTATTCTAATATCACAGAATAAATTTATTTAAGAATTCAAAAATTGTACGACTGTAGCTCAGTTGGTTAGAGCACTACCTTGACATGGTAGGGGTCGGTGGTTCGAATCCACTCAGTCGTACCAATTCAAAATAATAAAAACCAAAGAAGAAGCACTACCGACTCTTAATCATCCGATCCAAGTGTCAGTGATTCAAACTCAGTCGTACCACTTCAAAGTAATAATAAATCCTAAGAAAAGCACTACCCACTCTTGAACATCCTTTCTGTAGTGGTAGAGTGATTTTGGCCACCCATTAAGAAAGAAATGTTATGCTCATAAGCATACAAATTTGGGTGAAAAAATGAACTTATTAATAAACTGCAAAGAAAAACAAACCAACGTAGCCCATAGAGCAGCTACTTTGTACCGTTTTGACATAAACGTATATGAAAAACTAAGAGAGTTTGGTTTTACATTTGAGTTTTAAATAATTTGATTTTTGTATACCGTAAAATCAAAATACACGTGTAGGTTAGCTGTACAACGTAATTTAAAAGCGTTGGCTAACCTACAGAACCTCAGTGTATCAACATGAAAATTCGACTGTAATCTCTCCTAAACCTTCGTACTTTATTGATGTTTTTTTATTTATATCTAATTGCATTAGACCGTTATAAGAGCCTGTAATAAAAATATGGCCTGCTTTTAATTCAAACCCATTCGCCGTTAAAAAGTTAACAGCCCAATATAAAGGAAGTTGTGGCAAACCTGCAGGATGCTTCCCTGCATAGCTTTGTAAATCTTCGCCCTGTTTAACATCAATATTTATATCACTGCTCTCATATGCTTTTTTAACGTCTACTTTAGGGCCTAAATATACACCTTGATTAGATAATCCATCGGCCAATTTTTCATAGTGTGTTGCTTGATAACCCTCTGGAAATCTGTTCTGAATAAGCTCCAACGCTAAATGGGCGCTACCAATAGCATTATCTATTTCCTCATTTTTATATTCTTCATAGCTTGCTAGGTCTTTGTTTAGCACAAATGCAATTTCTGGCTCAATGAGCGCTTTATTATTTTTTGTAAAAAGAGCACAACGTTCCATAGATTTAACCGGTGCATGCAAAAGCGGCGCGAGAGTAATCGTGCCATCACCTGATGGAAGCATACATTTCCAACCATACACTTTTTGATTATTTAGCTTAATCATCAACTTCTGAACTGCTAAAACGTCGTCTATAGAATTAAGCGTTATATCTGATGATAAGTCAGGTACCTCGATACCTTGCTCTCTTTTATTTAGTAAATGCTTAGCGATATGTTCAAGCAAGATTGAGTTATCCACTGTAGTTCCTTTTTTGCTATTGAAAGTAATTTGCATAGCAATAATAACAGTGTTCTTGACAATTAAACATATGATGTTTAGATTTGTCGAACGTTATTCTTTTGCGAATTTACTTCTTGTTAGTGAGGAAACTCTCAAAGGTTGAACTTTATCTGACGACACGACACACAAATATATGGAGATCACTATGCGTTCAAAGAAAAAAATTGCACTCGGTGTTTTAGCCGCTCTCTCAAGCTGTTCATTTGCTCAAGCTGCTACAAACGATAAAGTAAAAGACGATACTGAAGTCATTGTTGTAACGGGTGTTCGTTCAAGTCTCGAGGCCGCATCATCTCTAAAGCGTTACAGCGATAGTGTTCAAGATAGTATTGTTGCTGAGGATATTGGTAAGTTTCCCGATCAAAATGTTGCTGAGTCTTTACAACGTGTTCCTGGTGTTTCAATTAACCGTGTAAATGGTGAGGGCTCAAAAATAACCGTTCGTGGTTTTGGCCCAGAATTTAACGTTGTTACATTAAACGGGCGCACATTAGCCACTTCTGAAATTGGTCGTTCGTTTGATTTTCAAGTATTAGCAGCAGAGCTAATATCAGGTGCTGATGTAGTCAAGTCACCTACGGCTAAAACGCCTGAGGGCAGCATTGGTGCTTATGTAAACGTTAAAACAGCACGCCCATTAGATAACCCCGGATTGCATGTGTTGGGCTCTGTAAATGCTAAATATAGTGAGCTTTCTGGCGAAACAAGCCCTGAATACTCTGCGTTATTTAGCAATACGTTTGCTGATGAAACATTTGGTTTTAATATTGCCCTTTCACAACAAAAAAGTGATAACCGATACGATTCAATGGGCACAACCCGTTGGTTATTACTTAATAATGAGCCGGGTGTGATTGAAGGCGACATTCATAATTTAGATGGCAATGTGGTTACGCCAACTATGCTTCGCCATGCCGGGCGAATTGAATACGCATTAGGGCAAGAGCATCGCGAACGTACTGGCATTAATACCAGTTTTCAGTGGGCACCAGATTCAAGCTTTACCAATACCTTTGATTATATGTATACGGATCTCTCAGTAGAAACTCAAACTCAAGGTTTGCAAGCCGGCTTACAGTATCCTAATTGGCGAAATGTGGTTGTATCAGACAACGGTACTATTTTATCAGGCACTAAGTTTTCGGGTAAAACACTGGGCGGAACCGGTGAAAATGTTGATTTTAGAATTGATGGTTTATTTCAAGAGCTGGAGTCAAAATCAAAAACACAGGCATTTGGGTTTAATTCTATAAAAGAATTTGATGTATTAACGCTTGAGTTTGATATAAGCCATTCAACATCAAAATCAACGCCACGTAGCGACTTATTAGTTCCTAATTATATTTCACCGGAGCGAAACGACAGTTTAAATTTTGATTTTAGAAACACTGATACCGTTAATTTAGACACAACCATTGATTATGCTTCGCCGACAAGCGTGAGAGCACATTGGAATCAAGTTTCACATTACGAATTAGAAGACACGATTACGGAGCTGCAAACAAAAGGGAAATACTTACTCGATTTAGAGTTTGCTGAAAGCCTAACCTTAGATTCAATCGATTTTGGTATTGCGTATTCAGATCGCGAAAAAGTAAGAGATCGCTTTGAAACATTCCATGAAGATAACTGTGGTTTAGTAGCACCGAATGCCGATATTTGTGGCGAACTTAGAGATATGCCTGATGACATATTTTCAGCAAGTCCCTATTCAGATTTTTTAAGTAGTGAGCCGGGTAATTTTCCGCGTGACTTTTTGTTTGCTGATATAAATAAATACCATAGCGCTATTCGTGATATGACCAAAAATCCAAATTGGCCAAACGAGCAATATAACGAAATCGCATCATCAAGCGTCACCGAAGAGAAAATAAGTGCTTATTCGCAATTTAATCTCAGCGGCTTAATTGGTGATTACGATTGGCGCGGTAATGTGGGAGTCCGTTATGTAAAAACGGATACAAGCTCAAGTGGTTACGGAAAAAGGCGCCTAGGTTATACGGGCGAGCTTGATAATGGCCAACCTTTATTAGTTGTTGATTACACAGACTCAGGAAGCCTTAAAGCCAAAAATAGTTACACTAACTGGCTACCTAGCGCTAATTTTAGTATTAATTTAAGTGATAACTTATTGGTAAGAGCCGCAGCCGCTAAAGTTATGTCGCGCCCTGCCATTGACGACATTGGCGTACAAACAACGTATACCGATATGCAAGCAGGTAGCTTTTCTCAAACAGGTGGCAATCCTTATTTAGCACCCTATAAGGCTAATCAATACGATTTATCTTTTGAATATTATAGTGATAGCGGCGATTCTTACGCGGTTAACTTTTTCAAAAAGGATATATCTAGCACAATTGCACAAATAACTTATTTAGATAATACGCCTGATATTTGGGATGGGTCGCAATACGTTGATTCATCAGTAAGTATTGATGGATACGGCAATGTAAACGAAACTATTAATACTAAACAAAACCAATCAGGCGGCTCAATTACTGGAGTAGAACTTGCTGTACAACATAATATGGATTATTTACCGAGCTTTTTAAATGGCTTAGGTGTGCAAGCAAACTATACATGGGCTGATACTACAAATAAAAACACACAAAAAATAGAGCTTCCAGGTGTCACCGACCCAGGTGATAAATTAGAGGGATTTGCCGAAAACTCTTATAACATTGTTGCCTACTACGACAAAAATGCATTTCAAGCGCGTTTAGCCTACAACTGGCGAGATGACTTTTTAAGTAGCCGAGCTGGTATACGCAGTGGTGGATTACCAGAGCATACTGCGGCTTATGGTCAGCTCGACTTTAGTATGTCTTATGCGGTTAACGATAACTTTACGCTAACAGGCGAAGCAATAAATATAACTGATGAACGTACCTATCAATATGCCGATGTAAAAGAGCGCGTTATTAATACCCAATATACTGGTCCGCGTTACCGTATAGGTATACGCGCTAAGTTTTAACGCTTTATGGAAATAACCCAAATTGCTATAAAGATCGCTCATCAGCGATCTTTATTATATCCCCACTATGTCAGTTTTAAACATATAAGCAGCGATTAAAATTAGTTACCACTCCCCCTATTTTGTGCACATTACATTGACCATTCAAACATAATATGTTTATATTAAAGATATGAGCGAACTTATATATTACGACCTAAAACAAACATCAGGAATGGCAGCAAGCCTTTCTGTTCAAGTGGCTAAAGAAATTGGCAGACGCATTGTGTCTGGATCATTTGAAGCCGGCAGTTTAATTGATGATGAAGATGCACTCGCTAAACGCTACCAAGTAAGCCGTGTAGTAGTACGCGACGCGGTAAAAATCTTAGTAAGCAAAGGCCTACTTGATGTACGCAGAGGTATTGGTACGCGTGTACTACCTCGTGATAGATGGAATATGCTAGACGATGACGTATTAGCATGGCATTTGTCAGCACCACCTAATCGTAAATTTTTAGAGCAATTAATGGACGTGCGCCTAGCCTTTGAGCCAAAAGCAGCACGTTGGGCAGCTGAACGTGCGCGCCCTGAGGATTTAATTGAAATTGCAGCCGCATGCGAGCGCATGGCTAAAACAGATAACAGCGTAGAAGATTTTATTATTGCTGATTCTTTATTTCATAAGGCCATTATAAAAGCAGCGCAAAATAGCTTTTTAGCTTCTATGGAAGGCGTTATTTATTCTGCACTTTTAGTTAGTATTAAAGTAACAAATAAAGACCCGCGCGATAACGGTGCATCTATTCCGTTTCATCGTGAAGTGTACGAAGCCATTGCTGCAAAAGATGGCGATAAAGCCGAATTCCTCACCGAAAAACTCCTAAAAGATGCCAGCTTTCGTCTTTCTGCGACAGTAAATAACAAATAGCCATTGTTTATTGTCGCAAATTCATATAAATAGTACGTATAAATAAATAATACGGACACTAAGATACTATGAGCGAATTAACATACTACGATCTAAGACGCAGCAGTGCCATGTCACCTAGCTTACCGGTACAGGTAGCTAAAGAATTAGGCCGTAGAATTGTTGCTGGCACATATACTCCTGGCACACTGATTGATGATGAAAACCGTTTAGCTGAACGTTTTCAAGTAAGTCGAGTTGTTGTTCGTGATGCAGTAAAAATTCTTGTTGGTAAAGGGCTTTTAGATGTACGCAGAGGCATTGGCACTCGCGTAAAAACCCGTGATAACTGGGCGTTGCTTGACGATGATGTTCTTGCGTGGCATTTAAGCGCACCACTTAATCCTGAGTTTTTAACTCAATTAATGGAATTTCGTTTAGCATTTGAGCCCAAAGCAGCCAGTGTTGCAGCGCTTCGCGCAGAGCCTGAAGATATTAAAGCCATTGAAGATGCATTAAATGAAATGCAAAGCTCGGTAAGCGATTTAGATAAGTTTGTTATTGCTGATGCGCATTTTCATGGCGCTATTTTACGCGCTTCTCATAATGAGCTATTTATTTCGATGGAATGCGTTATTTTTTCAGCGTTGCTTGTGAGTATTAAAGTAACAAACCAAAGTGCACAAAGTAATCATGCTTCTATTCCGTTTCACCGAGAAGTATTTGATGCTATTGCCACCGGTAATAGCGAAAAAGCACAAGCCCTTACAGAAAAGCTTTTAGCTGATGCTAAATCAAATTTAGCTAAGTTAATGGATATTTAATTTATTTTAAATAGCACCGCTAACTCATCATTTATTGTGAGAGGAATGATGAGTAGCGATGCAAGCACAACAACGTTTTATCGCAATTTTATTAAAAATTAATTAAAGATAATATTCAGCATAATTTTTAGCATTAGTCGTAAATTCTTCTAAACCCATTCCGGCTTTATACAAGCCGCTTCCTAAACCAAAACCAGTTGCCCCTGCATTAACAAATTCGTCCTGATTTTGAGGCGATACACCGCCCACAGGGTAAATATCAATACTAGAAAGCACCGTTGTAATTGCTTTTAAGCCTTTTGGGCCAGCTGTATCTGCTGGAAATAACTTAAGCGCGTCAGCACCAGCATGCAGTGCAGCAAAACCTTCAGTGGGTGTATAAAACCCTGGTACGCTGTACAATCCTTTTAATTTACTATAACGGATCACCTCTACATCGCTATGCGGCGATATAATAATACGCCCACCCGCTTCAATCACCTGATCAACTTCGTCTTTAGTAACAACCGTGCCCGCGCCAATAATGGCTATATCTGCGTATTTATCACTTAATAACTTAATACTTTTTAATGCTTCAGGAGAATTAAGTGGCACCTCAATAACGCGGTAACCAATATCAATAAGTACTTTTGCATAATCAAGCACTTCATTTGGTGTAATACCGCGTAAAATAGCAATCAGTGGTAGTTGCTTCATAGCATGAGTTAACGTAATTAATGACATAATTGAGTTTCCTTTTTAGTTAAAAGACCCGCCTGTACAGCTAGTGTAAACATGCCTTTAGTAGATGCAGTAGCACTGCTTAAAATAGAAGAAGTGAAGCCGAGTTCTTTTAATGCTTCACAATAGAGAGTGTTTAAACTTGAGTTACCAATTAAATAAACATGCTTAATGTCGTTTAGCTTACTTTTAATACCCGCAAGCTCAGCGCCAATAAGTAAACCAGATAAGTAACTAGGTACGTTTTGCAGCGTTAATTGTTTATCTAGCTTTAAAGTACGCGCACTAAATAATGCACTTAATAAACTGCTCTGAACTTGACTAACACCAACGCCTTTTAAAAAGCTTGGCATATCTGTTGGTGTTTTATCTAGTGACTCTAGCCCTTCACCTAAAATGCTTTGTTTAGTCAATAAATCAAACATTTCGCCGGTCATAAACGTACTAAGACTTGTAATAACGGTTTTTTGGTCAGTATCTTTTGCAACTTGAACCCACTTAGAGTGAGTACCGGGTAGGCAAAACATAGTCTCACTTAAGGTTTGATTACTTAGCTCACCCGCTGTTTGCTCTACATCTAATACAGCGCCAAATACTTGTACTTCTTCACCGCGCATTACATCGCATACATTATTTTCCATAACGTATTTAACACCCGGCACAATACTAATTTGTAAGCCGGCTTTATTATTTGCTTTACAAAGCTTTACACTCATACTGTCGAGATTAGCTGGCGCATTTACATAGCCTGTATCTTGCCAACCTATAGCACCGCCTACCATACCCGCCATAATAATCGGCATTTTATGCTTTGATAACCAGCCTGATATATAACTAAGTAATACGGTTTCTAAACAGTCATTTTTAATACAAAGTACGCCCTGCTCACCATTAACAGTATCTAAAATGCTGCCTTTGCCATCGACTAAGAAAGCTCTAAAGTTAGAGCTTCCCCAATCAACCACAATTAATGCTGGTAAGTTGCTTTTGTTATCGCTCATAAGCCTTGCCCTTATTTATTAAATTGATACTTCATAATGTTTAATAAAATCAAGGTCGGGCTCAATACCAAGGCCTGGACCTTGTGGTAGCGCAACTGTTCCGTTGTTATTTTTAACTTGCTCGTTAATATTTAGAGACTCTTGCAATAGCTGCTCTCTAAATAAGTTTGGCGTTGTATCGTACTCAAGCATAGGTTGTACTGGGTGTGCAGCACCTGGTAAATCAGGTAACGCAGCTAATAAATGTAGATTAGTACCTACCGCAATAGCCGAACCCCACACATGGTTTATAACAGGTACAAAATGCGCGTGTGCCATGGCTAATACTTTTTGATATTCGGTAATACCACCGAGCGCACACACTTCTGGCTGGAGTAAATCAACGCAGCGGTTTTTAATTAAGTCTCTAAAGCCCCAGCGGGTAAATTCGGCTTCGCCACCGGCAATGCTCATATCAAGTGCTTCACATAAATCGCGATAGCCTTGATGATCCTCTGGTGCAACCGGTTCTTCAAACCAGTACACGCCTAAATTTTGCAGCTCTCGACCTAGCGGAATAGCTTCGCGCGCTGTATATGCATGGTTAGCGTCAACCATTAGGCGCATATCGCGGCCAATACCTTTACGCACAGCTTCAACAAGCTTTATATCGCGGTCTGGCGAAAGGCCTATTTTCATTTTCATGGCCGTAAAGCCCATTTCTTTAATGCGTTGGCTTTCTTCGGTAAAGCGCTCTTCCAGGTTTGGAAATTTTTGTAGCATCATGCCGTAACCATAAGCTGGAATGCGGTCTCTAAAAGCCCCCCCTAGTAACTTATAAACGGGTTGATCTAAAAATTTACCTGCAATGTCCCACAGAGCAATATCTACACCAGATAAAGACTGAATAGGCATGCCTTTTTGGCCATGATCGCGCAGTAAGTTATAAACTTTATGCCAAATCACTTCTCTGTCGAGTGGATCCATGCCCAAAATCATGGGTTGAATTACATGCTCAACAATTGTTTTATTGGCAAACGCAACGCCGCCACCGCCAAAACATTCGCCCCAACCTGTAATACCTATATCGGTACGAACTTCAACTAAATGTGCGGTACGTTTAGCGTAATACTGCTGCGAATAACCAAGTTCTTCTTCTAGGTCGTACTGTAAAACGTGGCTAATAATTTGTGTGATTTTCATAGTCTGTTCCTTAAACCTTTAACGCGCGAGAAACACGTTTATATGCAAGGTAGTCATCTAAAGCTAACAACGAACAATCAACACCCACGCCCGATTGCTTAATACCAAAATGAGGTAAATTAATGCTGTATTTAATGCCGTTAACCTGTACTTCGCCAAAGCGTAAATGTTTTGCAAAGTAAGAAATAGTGTCTTCGTTACTACTAAAAACAAATGAACTTAAACCAGCGTCTGTGTCATTTGCATCGCTAAGTACCTGTTCGTTATCACTAAACGTAATAATACTAATAACAGGGCCAAATATTTCGTCTTTGTATAGATTCATGCTCGAATCTACATTTGTAAGTACGGTTGGTTCGTAAAAATACCCATTAACGCCTGTAGGTTTTTTACCACCTAATTGCAATTGTGCGCCTTTTTGCTGTGCATCTTTAACTAGCTCATCAATACGTTGCCATGAGTTAGCATCCATAACGGGGCCCATATCAATGGCCTCGTTTTTATCAAAACCAACTTTTACTGTTTTTGCACGAGTAAGTACTTTTTCAATAAATTCATCAGCAACGCTTTCGTGTACAAATACGCGATTTGGGGTAACACAAATTTGCCCTGCGTTAGCAAACTTAACACCACAAATCACATCGGCTGCGTTATCTAAATTCGCATCGCTACATACAATGGCAGGTGCATTACCACCAAGTTCCATTGAATAACGCTTGATTGACGTAGCACCTGTTGCAATTACATGCTTACCCACATTAGTAGAACCAATTAAAGTAAGTACAGAGGGAATAGTTGACGCTGAAATGGCATCGCCTACGGTGCTATCAGTGCCCGAAAGTATGTTAACCACACCAGCTGGCAAGCCTATTTGCTCACATAATTCGCCTACAGCATAAGCAGACAAAGGCGTTTTGCTTGACGGTTTTACTACAAGCGGACAACCCGCAGCCATTGCAGGCCCTAATTTATAAGCCAAGTTTAACAATGGAAAATTCCATGCTAAAAATGCAGCCGCTACACCAACAGGCTCACGCGAAAGAACGTGGCTGTGTGTACCTTCATTATCTTTTAATTCTTCATCGGCGATATTAACAATGGCATCAGCGTAAAAATTAAGGCTATCAACTAACATTTGAAAGTCGTCAGCGGTTGACTGCCATGGTTTAGCCATTTCTAAATGTACGCATTCACGTAAGTGTTGCTCGTTTGCAATTACTGCATCACGCAGTTTAAGCATCCATTGAGCACGCTCTGTTGCAGGCGTTGTTGACCAACTTGAAAATGCTTCTTGCGCAGACTCTAAGGCCATGTTTGCTTCATTAATACCTGCAGCCGAAATTTCGCCTACAACTTCGAGTGTTGCAGGATTAATAATTTCGGTCGTTGCGTCACTCGTTATTAATTTTCCACCAATATACAGTTGTTTAGAAAGCATTCTGTCGCTCCATTATTATCTACAACACCCTAAGGGCTAAATGACTAAAGTAAGACACACAGGCCTTAATACATAATAACTATTTAAACATATGATGTTTGATTGAGCAAACACAAAATACATTTAGTTAACAAAAAAACTCATATGCCAAGATTTATGAGCATTGCCTTTAATTAAGCCCTCCTCTTCACTCGCCATGGCTTTGTGTAAAGAATCGCTATTGCCTATACAAGGTTCTATCCCAAGTACAAAAGGGGGTAGCTGCTCATTGGCAGACCAACCGTTGTAATTAAACCAAAGCCCTAAGTGACTTATGTTTGTTGATGAAAATTCAAACCCGCAGCTTTGCTGAGCTTTATCATCAACCAGTTTTACAATTATACTTTGATCTTTATGAGTGCCCGTATTTAAGTGTTTGCTAAAAACCTTACTTGCAAAACCACTGTTATAGGGCATAACTTTATTTAGCGGCGGGACTTTAGTTGAGCACTCACTCCAGTTAATAAAGGCACTATTAACGTTATAAAAATGACTTAGCCCTTCATCAACTTTAAACTCCATATGTTTGTTATTTATTAAAATACGCATCTCTGGTTTTATGGCAAAAATAGGATGCGCTGACCAAACAAAAGGGAGATTGTGAGTTGTGTTATTTTTTACGTGGTAATCAACAAGCAGCCGCTTACTGTGTTTTTTTAAGGTAAACGTTCTTATAAATGTAAAAGTAGAGTCAAAAACCTCAGCTTGTAAGCTAAGTATTATCTCTTCATCGCTAATATGGGTATTAGTTATTTGCCATGCTTGGCACCACAACTCACCATGATCATGTGAAAAATGTGTTTTATTGGGGATATGTTCGTACAGCTGAGGAGAAATACCCGGAAAACATTCATCCCAACCACCGCTATCATGCTCAGAAAAGTCATTATTTTTTGCAGGTTTTAAAGTGATTTGTTTATCGTGAGCAAGCCACTCTCTATTGTGTTTTAAGCTTACAATAGAGATGACTTTTGCACCCAACTGAGGAATAACTGTAATAGCAAGCTCACTATTTTTTAGCAAAATAGCCTCAAAACCATGAGCCTTACAGTGTGTTAAGTTAAGCACTTTAATCGTGATAAATTACAGAACGGCCACCATCAATGATTAAGCTTTGCCCTGTCATAAAACTCGAATCTGAACTGGCTAAAAACACGGCTGGGTAAGCAATTTCTTCAGTTGTTCCATTTCGTTTTAGAGGATGTACATCGCCCATTGCTTTGCGTGAAGCTTGCGGATCGTCTGTTTGCTCCCACGACTTAAACGCCATAGGTGTTTCTATCATGCCTGGGCACAATGCGTTTACTCGTATGTTGTGCTTTGCGTATTCAACGGCTAAGTTTTTAGTTAACCCTATAACCGCATGCTTAGTTACCGCATACGGAAAATACCCCGGTACAATTTTATAAGAATGCACAGAACCTACATTTATAATGCTGCCACGGCCTAACTCTTTCATATGCTCAAGTACGGCTACAGCACACTGCCACATACCTTCAACATTAACCGCAAAGCTATCACGCCACATTTGTGGAGTAACGTCATCTACGTTTCGCCCAGGGCTAATTAAAGCCGCGTTATTAACTAAAATACTGGGCTTGCCGAGCTCATTAACTACTTTTTCAACCATGTTTTTTATAGCCGTTTCGTCGCTAATATCGGTATGAGCAAAAATAGCATCAAACCCTTTGCTTTTTAGCTCTGCTACAACATTTTCGCCCATTTCTTTATTTATATCAGCAACACACACTTTAGCGCCTTGCTCACAAAATACGCGTGCAACTGTTTTTCCAATTCCATCGGCTGCGCCAGTGACAATAGCAACTTCGTTTAATAATCGTGATGACATAGTTGTATTCCTTATTTATTGAGCCCAGGGACCAAATCGCGTTCAATGGCCTCAATAGACTTACCCTTAGTTTCGGGAAGTATGAATGCCATAACAATACAGCCTACAATAGCGACGCCTCCGTAATATAAAAACGTATTTGCTGCGCCCATGTTCTCTAATTGCCAAGGGAAAAACTGCTGAATACTCCAGCTAGAAATACTCTGTACTAAGGCGGCAAAGGGGAGCGCAACACTGCGTACTCGGCTTGAAAATATCTCCGAGAATATCACCCACATTATTGGCCCTATCGACATATTAAAGGCGGCTAAAAATGCGAATAATCCAAATAAAACATACGCAGGACTAATATTTATAGAAGCATTAATAATTGCACCGGTAACAACTGGTAGCTCTTTTTTACTGTAAATAGTGGCTAGATCTGCTTTTAGCGCAACATCAGTGCTGTATATTTTATTTTCGAAAACGTGCAGCTTTGTAATATCTACTTTTTGCTCTGCAACTTTGGTTATTGCTTCACTGTTGAGTGAGTACGTGGCATTTTCAAAACCATACCAAATTGATACATGCGCAACAGCAATAAGCAGTAAACCGGTAATGGTTAATGTTCTTCTGCCAAGTTTTTCAACAAAGAATATGGCGACCAATGTAAATAATACAGATACCGCACCAAGTACTATTGTTTGTAAAAAAGAGTTTTCGACGCTCATACCTATTTGTTCAAACACGGTAGGTGCATAAAACAATACGGCGTTCATGCCGGTTGCGCCCTGCACTACCGCGTAACATACAGCAAGTAGCACAACAAAACGCATAGGCTTACTAAACAATACTTTAAGTTGCTCTAGTGCACTGTTTTTTGAATCTTCTTGAATGGTTGCTTTAATATCATTAAGTACTACTTCGGTATCGGCGTTATTGATCCCCATACCTTTGAATACAGCGCGTGCTTCTTCATCACGTTTTTTGCTCATTAACCAGCGCGGCGATTCAGGAATCGTCATTAATAACGAAAACCAAATAATATTAGGCACAATTTCAAAGCCAAGCATATAACGCCAAATATTGGCTTCATTTAACCATTCAATTGAGCCCATGTTTTTAACAAAAAAGTAATTAACAACAAACGCAAATAAACTACCTAACGTTATAAGCAACTGATTAACTGATACAAATTGGCCGCGTTTATTAGCGGGTGCAATTTCACCAATATACATAGCTGAGACAGTTATAGAGGCAAATGCGACCCCTCCTATAAAGCGTCCAACAACCAGCATGGGGTAACTTACCGCAAAAGCAGAAATAACCGTAGAGAGTGAATATGTTAAAGCAATGCCAATAAGTACCTTTTTACGACCAAATTTTTGGCATAAAGTACCTGTAAAAAATAGTGCGATGATTACGCCAACAATGGCGCAACCCACTACATTACCTGTTTGTAAACTGGTTAGCTCAAACTGCGAACTAACATAGCGTAACGCCCCCGATATATTGGCCGCGTCTAGGCCAAATACAAATCCGCCAAATGCTGCAATGAGGGAGTACTTAATTGCTTTTGTTGATTGTGTGTGTGTGTCTTTCAATGTATTACCCTTAGTTTTATTTTTATACTTTTACTGTGTTGGTAATGAGTGCTCTACAACATATAAAAGAATAACATTGATAGAATTAGTAAAAACAATATAAACATATGATGTTTATATGTGCAATGTGTTTTCCCTCTCACATCTAATTAATGTAAGAGGAAAAAACACAAAATTAATATTTAAAGTGAATACGTAAAATTAAAAGCCGTCTATTTTAACGCAAGGCTCAAATACACCTTTTACCGCATTTTTAAATGCAAGCGTAGCGCCGTGAGGTATAGCATTAAATGGGGTATCTTCTAGGCCACATTGTGCTGACGTTACGTAAAGTGTTGTACCATCGTCGCCAAACGCTGGGCATGTAGGGCGAGGTGTTTGAGTCGCTAAGCTTTGAATTACCTTAGCTTCGGGCGATATGCAATCTACACGTGCGCCATCCCAAAGTGCAATCCACATGTTGCCTTCGCTATCAATTACAGCGCCATCAGGTGATACAGCTGAGCTCGAATAGTCAAAAAACAACACACTTTCTCCTATTGGCGAACCCGTAAGTGAGTCGACGTCAAATCGGTAAATTTTTTGCGTTTTTGAATCTGCGTAATAAGCTCTAGCACGCGACTTATCAAAACAAATACCATTGGGTATGGTTAAATCACTAACAACTTGAGTAAGTACGCCGTTGTGAAAACGATATATTGCCCCTTCGTTTTCGTGAGCATCGCCGTGCATTGTGCTTATCCAAAACCCACCCCACGGATCGGCACGCCCATCGTTACTGCGGTTGTCAGGTTTATCTGCTTCAACGCTGCACAAAAAAGTTTGCTTATGCGTGCTGGTATTATAGGTATTTAGGCCTTTATCACTTGCTAGTAATAAGGTTTCATTGTTTACCCAAGCCAGAGCGGTAACCATATTATCTAAGCGTTGCTCAACTTTATGGTCGCCTTTTTTGCTGTGCAAAATATGGTTTGGAAAATCAACCCAATAAAGCGTTTGTGTGATCGGGTGCCACAAAGGCCCCTCGCCTACAAAATTTAGTGTGCTGTCAAAAACAGTCGCTGTAATTGTATTCATTTAATTCTCTAAACAAGTTACCAGTTAGTATGTGAACCATCACGCTTTGATAAATGCGGTGCTTCGGTTTCTACAGGGGTTGCCAATCTAAACGCGGCTTCATTCACTTCAACACCTAAACCAGGTACTTCAGGAATAGTAAATTTATTGCCTGTTAACACATGCTGCTTAGGAAAAAGAAGTGGATCATGGGCGCCAAACTCACTAAACGGGCCTTGGTGCGTTTCCATTAAGCCTAAATTTGGTAGCGCTGCTGCAAAGTGATTTGTGGCTGCTGTACACACAGGGCCAAGCGGGTTATGTGGCATAACATCTATATAATGTGCCTCAGCCCAACCAGCCACTTTCATCGCCTCCGTTAAGCCACCAATATTACACACATCTACACGCAAATATTGAGTAAGCCCCTGCTCTATATAAGGTTTAGCTGCCCATTTAGAGCTAAACTCTTCACCAATCGCAAAAGGAATATGCGTTAAAGTACGCAGCGTTTTATACGCATCAGGAGATTCATGACGAATCGGTTCTTCAATAAAATCGAGTGTATCGGGCTTTAAACGTTGGCAAAACGAAGCTGCCTCAGCCACGCTTAATCTGTGATGGTAATCAATACCAAGTGTAATATCAGGCCCGAGTACTTTACGTAGCTCATTTAGGCAGCGAGCTGTGCGCGTTATAGATTCTTGTGGTTCAAAAAACACAGGGTCGTCAAAACGACTCGGTATCACTCTTATTGTTGTCCAACCTAGCGCTATAAGTGCTTTTGCTTCTTTAACTAAATCGTCAAATTTATCAGGATCGGCCTCTGTATAACAACACGCAAAGCACGCTATGTGCTCGCGTTGTTTGCCCCCTAACAACTGATAAACAGGCACTTGTAGTGACTTACCTAAAATATCATAAAGGGCAATATCAATCGCTGAAATAGCAGCCGTAATTACACGGCCCCCTTCAAAATAATGGCTGCGGTATAGTTCTTGCCAAATACGGCCAATTTTACGTGGATCTTGCCCTTTTAAAAATCCAGCAAAGTGATGTATCGCGCCAATAACTGCTTGCTCTCGATTTGATAAACCCGATTCGCCCCAGCCAACTATGCCACATTCGGTTACTACTTTTACTAATAGCTGATTACGTTTTCCTACGCAGCCTAAAAGCGCTTCAACAGATTCTATTTTCATTATTATTACCTATGCGTTATTAAGGTTGAGTTGCTGGTAAACGGTATTTATCCATGCGGTCTATATCGTATTTTTCGTATTTTCTTTTTAATAACCAGCGCGGACGCTCTAACGTTAATTCCCATTCAAACAATGATTTAAACATAGTTTTAACACGTTCAGGATTTTTTGCTGTTAAATCTGTTTGTTCACTAATGTCTGTGCTTAGGTCGTATAGCTCTGCTGGGCGGTCTGGGTAACGAATAAGTTTCCAATCGTTATCGCGTATTACAGCTCTGTTTTCTTTTTTCCAGTACATCACTTTATGTGGGCGTGCTGTGTTTTTACCTTGAATATAAGGGAGTAAATCAACGCCATCAATATCATTACCTAACGCCTTACCTTTTGCGGCACTGTAAAAAGTAGGCAGTAAATCTAGTGTGCTTACTGGGTAGTCGTAAGTAGAACCTGGTTTAATATGCTTTGGCCAACTAATTAAGAATGGTACACGAATGCCCCCTTCTAATTGGTTAGACTTAGTACCTGAAAGTGGGGCGTTATTTGAGGCGTTTTTATCAGATGGGCCACCGTTGTCGTTTGAAAAAACCACAATAGTATTTTCATCTAAGCCTAGCTCTTTAAGTTTATCAAGTACATAACCACTGGCTCTGTCTAACCCTAGGGTCATTGCAGCAAGCTCTTTACGTTTGCCCGTTAAGTTTGGAAACTTAGCTAAATCTTTAGGATCTGATTCAAGCGGAGTGTGTACTGCGTTAAAAGCTAGGTAGATAAAAAAGGGTTCGTCTTTGTTTTGTTCAATGTATTTAGCGGCTTCTTTACCTAACTCATCGGTTAAGTACTCTTTTGGCTCTTCGTAATTACCAAAGTCGCGCTCTAATTTTTTATCAAAAAAATGTTTGTTTCCGTTTTTCATTTCTTGTTCTGAATAGTTAAAGTAGCTTCTGTCGCCACCTCTAAACCCTAAAAAGGTATCAAAACCACGTTTTAAAGGATGAAACCTGTCGGCGTCACCTAAATGCCACTTACCAAATACCGCTGTTTTATAGCCCTGCTCTTTAAGATAATCGCCCATTGTTTTTTGATCTAATGGCAAGCCCATATCTGCACCTTTAAGTGCTGAGTTATCGCTCATAAAACCAGGTACGTTAATTTCTTCGTAACCAAAACGTTGCTGGTACTTACCCGTCATTAAACCTGCACGTGAAGGACCGCAAGTAGAATCACTCACGTAACCTTGAGTAAAACGAACACCGCTTTGGGCAAGTTTATCTAAATTAGGTGTTTTAAGCTGCGTACTACCTTGAAAGCCAAAATCACCAAAACCTGCGTCATCAGCAAAAATTAAAACAATATTAGGTTTTTCTGTTTGTGCTTTTGCCATTGCATTAGCACTAACGCAAAAGCCTAAACATACAGAAAGAAGAACAAGTAGCTTATTCATCACAGTTTCCTATTTAATATAATAGTTAAGCACATAGTTAAAAAACATTAATTACACCATAGCTAACATATTGGTTATATTAGACTATTACGGCTAGTTAATTTAATGGTTGAGTTGTAAATAATGCGTTTATAAATCACAATATCGCTACACTAAACAAAACATAACAATATTGCAAACATATGATGTATGATATTTTGAAATTAATTTTTCAATTTCTCACTATTACTTAAGCCTAATAACAGTGTCAGTTTAAAGGCAAAGCCTATTTACTGTGTACTTAGCTTCGGCCTGTTATTTAATTTTAAGTATGCATTGGTGTGCTATTAAAGGTGGATTCTAAAATGATAAATATAAAAAACAGCCTTTTTGTTGTTCTTTTTTTATGCAGCTGTTTTTCAGCGATTGCAAATGATGAGTGCCAGTCTTGTCATCAACAACAAACCCACGATTGGAAACAGTCAGACCATGCAAATTCAATGGCTTTAGCCAATACAGATACCGTGCTTGGTGATTTTAATAATATAACCGCGACCCATTTTTCTCAAAAAGCCGTATTTTATAAAGAAAAAGAGGCCTTTTTAATTGATTTGACCGAGCAAGGTACTAAAAAAACGTACACCGTAAGTTATGTATTTGGCTTTGACCCACTGCAACAGTATTTAATTGAAGTTGAAAAAGGCAAATACCAGGTATTTCCTTTTGCATGGGATAGTCGCGCTAAATCACTAGGCGGTCAGCGTTGGTATGCCAACTACGCTAACGAGGATGTAAAACCTAACGACCGTCTCCATTGGCTGCAACCTCTGCAAAACTGGAACGGCATGTGCGCCGATTGCCATTCAGATAATTTAAAGCGTAATTACACTACTGAAAAAGAAAGCTTTGATACGCACTTCTCGAATATAAATGTGGGCTGTAAATCGTGCCACAGCGATATAACGGATGAACATAAAACTAAAAAAATAATAAAGACAGCTCAAACAAGCCCTACCAATATGTCGCAGTGGAAAATAATTGGCGATAACAAAATTGCTACTTGGCAAGGTGAGCCGCGCGATAACAGCTTTATGCAAGGCTGTTATGCATGTCATTCGCTTAGAAGTCCATTAACCGATGGCTTTGATAACAGCCAAGCGTTTTTGGATCAATTTAGCCCTTCATTTTTAGAACCAAATTTGTATCACGCCGATGGCCAAATTAAAGAAGAAGTGTATGTGTTTGGCTCTTTTGCACAAAGTAAAATGTACAAAGCCGGAGTTAACTGTGTTGACTGCCACGATAAACACACCATGAAAGTTAAAACAAAAACAAATGGGCTGTGCTTACAGTGCCACAGTGCCAGCGAATATAACAAACCCGAGCATCATCGCCATAAAGAACAATCAACCGGTGCACAATGTGTTAGCTGCCACATGCCAACCAACAGATACATGGGCGTTGATGACAGGCGCGACCACAGCTTTAAAATTCCGCGCCCTGACATATCAATAAAATACGATACACCCAATGCGTGTGTGCAATGCCACGACGGTAAAACAAACGAATGGGCAGCAAGCACGCTTGAAAAATGGCATGGTAAAGCACCGGCATTAAGTGCAAGCGAGCACAGTATGCTTGAACTGCGCTCATTAAAAGCGATATCGCAAAATGCACATATGAGCTTAATTAATGACTTTTCGTTAAACGAAATAGACCGTGCCAGTGCAATTGCCTATTTAGGCAATTCGGGCGCTGAGCTAAGCGATGCCACAGTAAAAAGTTGGGTTAACTCGCCGCTTCCGCTTATTCGCTTAGCGATTGCTAAAGTGGGCTTTTTACTCCCCGAAGCAGAGCGCTTAAAAAGCTATAAGCAACTATTAACCGACAAATTAAAATCGGTGCGTGTTGCTGCTGCGCAAAACCTAAGCCAAACAACAGCGCAGTTAAACGGGCTTAATCAATCAATTATAGAGCTTGCACACGCTAATACTGTCAATACATGGCGCGGTGAAGGTAACATAAATCAAAGTATGCTCGCGCTTAATAAACAAGACATAAACGGTGCTATAAAGTCGTTACAAAAAGGCATTAGCGTTGACCCTTACTTTGATGCAAGTTATGTAAATTTAGCCGATATTTATTATCGCCTTGGTCAAACAGCAAAAATGCAAAGCACGTTAAATAGTGGTTTAAAAGCAGTACCTACCTCTGCGCCGCTACATTATGCAAACGGTATGGCGCTTATTAGAAGCGGTAACAAACCCGCTGCAGTTGATTCGTTTAAACACGCAATGACACTTGAGAGTAATAACGTGCAATACGCTTATTTGTACTTTTTAGCGCTAGATAGCATTGGCTCAACAGCGCAGGCCGTGAGTGAATTAAAGCTCAAAATTGGTGCTTATAATAATGCACAGCAGCTCAAAAACTTAGGAATGAGCTTTGCTCAAAAGCTTAAAAATGCTGAGGATTACCACTTTTTTGCTCGTTTAAAATAATTTTTTGAAATTAAATTATTTTTCACTCTAAATCTGTAATTTAGATTAGAGACTAAAATTCAACCACTTAACTTAATAATCTTGTGTTACTTAAACGGTAATACAAGGTTATAAACTCAATATTACAAGCAACATTTAATAAACAAGTAATCAACACATTGCACTTGCAAACATCATATGTTTAAATTGTTAGAATGAATCATTCGTGATTATTTACACTTCTTGATTGCTTATAGCTTTATCGCAATTAAGAGTCGCTGTTTAATTAGCCTGATTCTAAATAACAGATACTGCCGTTGCATTATCTGCACACACAGTAATTATGAAGAAACGGAGTGGTTAAAATGCTTAAACACAGTAAATTGCATACAGCAATATTACTTGCATGTTGTTCTTTATCAGCTTTCACACACACTGCATATGCACAAGAAGAAACAACCGCAAAACAAGCTAAAAGCAATTCAGACGATTTTGAAGTTATTTTAGTGAGCGCACAAAAACGCGATCAGGCATTAAAAGAAGTTCCCTCTTCAATCGAAGTGCTAAGCGGTGATTTAATTCAAGAAATTGGTATAGATAATGGGTTTGATCTAGTCACCTACTTACCTGGTTTTGGCATTGATGACAGCAGTGAAATACGAACTACAACATTAAAAACACGTGGTATAGGCACTTTTACAAATTCAATTGGCTTACAGTCTTCAAACCTTGTCGTTATAGATGGAGAAGTATTACCTCGCCAATCAATGCTTAACTTACCTATTTCAGATGTACAGCGTGTAGAAGCAATGCGCGGCCCACAAGGGACTTTATTTGGCCAAAACACATCAACAGGCCTATTGCATTATGTAACTAAAAAGCCGCAACTAGATGACCGAGTTTCAGGCACGGTTAGAGCACAGGTTACTGAGTTTGATGGCACTGATTTTAGCGGCACCGTAAATGTACCACTTAACGAAAACTGGGCAGCTCGATTTAACGCGCAATACAGTGATATTGATGGTTGGATAAAAAACACCATGCCTGGTGAAGAAGATTACACCATAGGCGCAAAAACAACGAAAGCTGGTCGCGGCCAACTTTTATACGATAATGGCCAAGAATTAAACGTACTATTTCGCTTAGAATATTCAGAGACAGACACAAATTGTTGTTCTCTTACTCGTTTAGGTGGAATAAACCCAGATTTTGGCCCTCGTCCAATCGTTAATGTAAAAGATGATGGCACTATTGAAGGCACAACCTATAACCGTGTAAATCCTGAGTCTACTTTTGAAGAAGCCGGCGGCCCAGTTACATCGCGTAATGCAGAAGGTAACTTTGGTAGAACAGAAAATTTTGGCTTTTCAATATCGGCTGATTACTACCTAAATGATGAAATTACACTTAGCTATAATGGTAGCTACAGAGATTTTGATTTATATAACAGTTCAGCATTTTTCACTATTAATTTTCCTGTAGAGCGAACCGCTTTTGGTGGTAACGAATCAGTAGATGTGCTTCAACAAGAGTTTCGTATTTCGTCATTTAATAATGAAAAATTTGATTGGGTATTAGGTCTTTTTTACCATGATACCGACGGTCAGCGCTCTGAAATACGTGACGGCTGTATTGCAGGTAACCGTGGCTTTATTGAAGGCGGCAAATTAACAGGGTGTTATTCAAAGCAATCTACCGATGCTTTTTTAGCTAACTATGCAACTACTGGCGATGACGACCGCTCATTACTAACGCCTTCTCGCTTACTAAATAGTGGTGATTTTACAACTGGTTTTGAAAACGTCGCTATTTTTGGACAACTTGAATACCAAATAACTGAGCAATTAGATGCTACTTTTGGTTTTAGATTATTACACGAAAAAAGTGATGCAACCTTTGCTCGTACAGATTTGGCAACACCTTCTACAGGTGTTGGAATGGAAACATTCAATGAAGTATTAGAACTTGCTCAAACAGATCCATCGCTTATTTTACGCCAAGACGCGCCAACTAAATTTGATAACTCAGACACCGCCTTTATATACAAAGCGGTTGTAGGGTATGACTTTACTGATGATATTCGCGGTTATGTAAATTATTCTACCGGCTATAAAGGGGCATCTTACTTTGTAACAACAAATACCGACCCTGCCGATGCAGACAACTTCCCTACCGATCCTGAAAACTCTTCAAACTTTGAAGTAGGTCTGCGTTCAGCGTATTTTAATAACGATTTACTGTTTAACTTTACGTACTTTGATATGAGAGTTGACGATTATCAAGTACGTGCCAGCCGTGTAATAGATGAAGAAAATAACATTATTTTTGCAGGCTATGTAAACGCAGCACAAGCACGTTCAACCGGTATTGAAGCCGATGTGGTGGTTAAAATATCAGATAAATTAAAGTGGTCATTTAACTACGCTTATTTTGATGCACGCTACGAGGACTTTGCTGATACACCTATCAATTGTCCTGCTGGTGATGGTGGTTTACTTGCTTCTCGTTGTACAACTGATTCAACAGGCAATCAGAGCTTTGATCAAACGGGTTTATCTTTCCCTAATAATGCTGAGCAACAATTTTTAAGTACTATTTCATATAATACACAAATTGCTGATACAGGCTGGAATGCTAATACACGTGCAGTTTGGCGTTATAATGGCAGCCACACGCAATCAATTAACGAACTTGCCTTTGGCGAATCAGCTAACCCATCGTCAAGCATTTGGGATGGTTATTTAAGCGTAAGCAAAGATAACCTAAAGTTTAGTGTATTCATTAAAAACTTATTTGATAAGTCGTACACTACCCGCCAACGTATAAACTCTGAAGGGTTTGGGGAAGCATTCTACCCTCGAGATTGGAGTCGTTATGTGGGTGCAAGCGTTCAATATAGCTTTTAATAGATAACGAAAACTAAATACAAAAAAATAGCGCTTAATAAGCGCTATTTTTATATCTGCATTTAATTACTTACAGCGGCTCTTTTCTTCCAACTAACTCCCCGTTAGCGTCATTTATAACTGCATTGTTAATATCTACATGCTCATTATTACTCCAACGAACCGATACATTATTTATCTGTGTACACGTACCTAAACCAACGTGTAACTTGTTATTTTCGCTTTGTGAAAAGCCAGCACCTGTCGCGCCTACAACTTGTTTATAAGTTTGCCCACACGCTTTTATAGTCGCAGTAGCTCCCAATGCCGACACACCAGCGTTAGGTGAGTAACCAATATTAGTGACTAAAAAATTATGCTGCGTATCTAAAGCTGTGTTATTAGTAAATAAATGCCAACGGCCGCGCTCGTTTGAGTAAATTAAGTCAAGGTCGCCGTCATTATCATAATCAAAGGCCTGTGCGCTGCCCCCTGTTGCTCCAAGCTCAGTTGAAATAACACCATGATTTTGTAAAGCCTTAAAGCCTTTACCTTGCTGATTTAAATACAGTAGCTGCTCGTTGGCTTTTGCTGGATTGCCATAACGTAATACAAATAAGTCACTCCAACCATCGTTGTTAAAATCTCCGGCTACAGCACTGGTTGTGGGTTCGCTAAGATTAATATTTAGCTTGGCTGTTGCATCAACAAATTTTCCTTGCTGGTTTTCTAATAATACCGCTGGTAATGGCTCAAGCCCTTTTACTTTGGGTGAATTAGTCACTCTTTTAATAACACCGGCTGTAGGTGATTTAGTATCCCCCGCTACGCGCCAAGTATCGTTACCTAAGTAACCTATATATAAACCTTTTTTATGTAGCTTTTTAGGCCAGCCAGCAGCTTGCTCTTTTGTTACCTTTACCGTACGTTCACTGCCGCCGTGCCCTTGTAATGCTAAAGGCGCACTATTTTTACCAATAAACACATTAAAATGGGGGTAAGCCATTTGCAGGTTTTCTATTTCAAAGTCACCTTCGATTTTAAAATCTTCAAATTTAAATGCTTCGTTACGAGTGAAAAAAGCAAAGTTTTGAGATTGAGCATCGTAAAAGGTGTGTTGCTCAAATTGGTGTTTAGCGCGAGTTAAAAATAAATCAAAGTCACCGTCATTATCAAAATCGATTTCGGTCATGCTGCTTACATGGCTAATATTGCGATTATTTCCTAGTACAGCCTTACTTTTATTTTTATAACCTAAATCAGATTTACTCTGCGCTGCAACAATGTCATCTCCACCGTAAAAAAATAAATCACTGTGCCCGTCATTATCAAAATCACTAACTAAGGCTTTATATCCAAGCCATTTTGCAGTAGGTAAGTAATCGACAAACTTAAACTGATTATGCCCTTCGTTTTTATATATATGGTTGGCTCCCTTTTTTTGCTTTTTAAGCGGAAAAGCAGAGAGCATTAAATCTAAAGTGCCACTGTTATTGCCATCAATTAATTTAACCGCACGTCCGCGTGTACGTTCAAAATTATTAAACGTTTCTCCGCCTTCAACAGTCCGGTCATGATTTATTTGAAACGATACAGGTAAACGCGGTTTTAGGCCTCCACCACCGCCTTGGGCTATTATTAAATCCATACGACCATCTAAGTCGTAATCAGCAACAGCCACGCCGTGTGTGTCGCCTTTAATAATTATCTGTGGTGCTGAAAAGGTATTGTTTTTGTTATTCCAAAAAATTTTTACTGCGTGGGTATGCTCAGTAATTAATACATCTTGATAGCCGTCTTTATCAAAGTCTGCAATCAGCGCGCTATCCCATTTACGACGCGATAGCGGCTCAAAAGGTATAATATTGTGCGATTCGCTAAACATTAATTTATTACTGCTGTTGTCGCTTAGCGTTTCATTGCTTGCCCTTTGAGTGGTGTTACATCCATAAAGCAGAATACTTGTAGCGATCAGTGATAAACAAAATAACGTGTTTGCTGGCTTACTATTTTTTTTCATTTAACCCACTCCTTACTTAACTGACTGTAATGGTTTTTGCTGCCACACACGGATGTATTCAATTTCAAAGTCGACTACACCATCATCTTTTTTGCCCTCAGGGCTATTACGTTCAAGCTCTTCTTTACTTTTTGGTACGCCATGCCAAGGAAAAGTCTCCTGATCAAGCCATAAAAACAGTGGTTTAGTGGCTACATAGCCTGTATCAACCCCGCGATGCTCTTTTGCCCAGGCATCAGCTTGTGCTGCAGATACTTCGCTAAATAATTTACCGTCAACATAATATTTAATTCCTTGGGCGCTCCAGTCAATTCCATAAACATGAAAGTCATCTGCTACTCTAAAGCCTAAATCTTTGCGCTCTGTATAAGTTGGCTTGCCTTTTACTTTTTTATTCCAATCGCGGATTGACCACCATAATTCACTGTCTATGTGATCTTTTTTAGGATCAAGTGAGTCGCCATATAATTCAAAAAAATCAACTTCTAACTTTTCGCCCATCGACCAAAATGCACTGCTCACTTGCGCATCAGCGGCTTTGCTTTTAATTTCTATGTATCCGTACTGAAAAGACTTTCTGCCGATAAAGCATGCCGTTGTGAGGTTTTCGTATTTAAGTGCATCGCCAAACACAGGCTTATGTATTTTTTGTTCAAAAGGAAAGTCAGGCTCCCAACGTGTCTCAAGTTTTAGTTTGCCATTTTCTAGGCGATAGTTATTACCCGAAAATTGCGAAGGTGCGCGGCCTTTCCATACTTTTTTATTTGGATTATCTGGATGCTTATAAACAGGTTTACCGTTTTCAAGTTTACCCACAATGTACCAACGTTCTTCATTGATAGTGCTGGTTTCAAATTCGTCACTTACTTGAGTGTTAAGTACCCATTTACCGGTGTTTTGCGGATCTGTTAAAGGCAATAAGTTATTTTTAGTTTGGGGAAGCTTTTGCGTGTTAGTCGTCGCATCGCTGCTACAACCGCCAATGGTTATTACCGACAATAATGCTGCTGTGAGCGTCAATTTATGTGTTTTTATATTTTTTTGCGTGTTGTTCATGATGTCTCATTATTTTGTATGTAAGTTTGTGTGAAAGTTAAAAATTAATACGTAAATAAATAGATTTTTAGTGGCTTATAAGCAAACAAAACGACTTTAAACCTATTTAGTTTAAAGCCGCTTTAATTAATATTATGTTATGCGTCTAGTACTCGCTTAAATATCGGTACGCGTAACGGCGTAATCGTCAATCAAGATTGAATCACCCGTTGGCAGTCCGTACACTTCCCAAAGGGTAAACACATCAGTTACTGAGCTCCATGTTGCTGGAATAGCCCAGTCGCGTTTATTAGTTGAATCCTCTACAAACTCGATGTATTGCCACTGCGTAGTAGCTGCGAGTGCTGCGCTAAATAAGCCCGCTTCTGAGTAACGACCTGTAAATCCATTTGCATCCTCAGGTATGCCGTCATAAACCCACGGTACAACAACATGGCGCAACGTAACGGGTTCAACAGGCACTTGATTTAACTTAACCCACACGGCATAACGGTATGTTTTATCAACAGACTCGGCACCACGTCCATAGTTGGCGCTATACCAGTTACGTTGTTTATTCCAAACTTGCTGAGTTGCAAAAGAGTACGGTGTATTCGCTTCACCTTGAGTTGCAGTACCCGCTGTAATTTCAAGCGAACGACCATTACCCGACACAGAGGTTGCCGATACGCTATAAGTGGCATTGCCTTTATAAGGTGCGCCTTCACCATTGAGGTTAAAGTCGGTGTTAAAGCCTGCTTCGTGTTCAGACACACCCGGCTCACACATTTGGTTATTAACGGTATTGACCGTAATACTTTTTTGCGAAATAAGTGATAAAGGTGTACTTGCTGTATCGCCATCAATAAGTTCAACCGTTACCGTATTTGAGCTATCTATTGTTGTAGGTGCTTTAACGGCAAGTACTTCTCCAAAGCCGCTTTTTGCGGTTAAGCTTTTCGTAAATGAAACTTCATCGTTAAGTGTCCAATCAAAAGTATATTCGCCGCTTAACTCTGCGTTTAGTAAAGCCGGCTGTACTTCTACACCACTGGCCACACAGATTGGAACGTCCTTGTTACCTGAAGAAGCGCCTAGCTCATTTTTATCGTCGTTTGTTATTGCAAGACTAAAAGCACCTGTCACTGTAAGTGTGGCGCTTGCTGAAGCATCGGGGTTATCAACACTTGTGGCTGTAATAGTTGTTTCACCGGTATTTTTAGCGCTAATAAGGCCATTTTCATCAATGGTTGCAATATCTTCATCTGCAATTGAATAAATAAGTGCGGGGTTACACGCGTAACTTGGTATCGCTGATGCGAATACACTTGCTTGACCACCAGCAGGAATTTCAATCGGCGAGACGCTGACCTCAGTTACAACATCATCAATCGCATTGACAGTTAATTGTAATGTACGTGTAGGCAGTGCGCCGCTCGGTTCAACAGCTGCACCATTATTGATAGAATATGTAATGTTATAAATAACTTGGTTCGGAAAATCTAAGTTACCATCAGAAATAGGATTACCACCGCCATCTAAAGCGCCTCTTATATCGGTTTGGTCGCATTGTCTTAATGCCGCCGAAAACGCATCGGTATTTATAACTAATTTAGTGCTATCACTTGATTGTGTAAAAGGTGAAATTCGGTGTGATGCAATGGTATTAGCACTTGTTTGTGGGGTAGTGAAATTATTATTAACCACAAACTCTAACTCACTTACGTTTATGGTTGCACCTGACTCAGAGGCTGGTTTACCGTCGATTGTTACGCCTTGCAGTAAATCAATTTCTTGAACTCCGGACTCTTCATTTAATGTGCTCGTGATTACTGCGGTATCGATTACAAGTGCTAAATCAGATTTAAACTGCGGATCGTAACCTTCATCCGTTCCACCGCACCCTGTTAATACTGAAAATATAACACTGCTAATTGCTGTTTTTATTAGTAAGTTATGTTTCATCTTACTCTCCAAGATTTGTAAGGCAGCGCGCCTAACGTGGCCCGCTGCTAATAGTTTCTCAATTAAAAGGTACCGCGAAGACCAACACGGAACTGACGACCTGTTTTCCAAACTGATGCTGTACGCGAAGTAGTCACACTGCTATCTTCAATTGCATTACCTTCATCAAGCACAACCTCTTGCGAGTTAGCTTCAAACGCATTACGACTAAATGAACTGGTGTAATAAATTCGGTTAGTTTCATCAGTTAAGTTAAGTGCCTGAAAAGTTAAGCTAAAGTTTTTATTAATTTTATAACTTGAGCTAAAGTCCAAACGATGGGTTGCCTCTTGCCATGTAGCGCCGCCAACTAAACCTCGGTTAACTAATTGATCCCCTGTGTAGCGACTCGCTAAACGTAATTGAATCCCTTTTTGTTCCCAATACAGTGTTGTATTTAGGGAATGCTTTGGAGTGAAAGGTTGTGGTAGTGGTTTTAAAAATATATCGGTATTACCTACCTGCTGACGATCAGATTCTGAATCTTGGTAGGTATAGTTCATGTTTAAACCTAAGCCACCCCAATAACTTGGTAAAAAGTCATAGTTTTGGTTGTAACCTAGTTCAACACCTTTAATATCGGCGCCTTTACCATTGGTTACTGTGGTTACGTTTACAACGTCACATTCAATGCGCCATTGGTCAAAAAATCCCGCAACTTGCCTAAGTGGCATACAATCTTCTTCGCTACCTGGTGCTCTATTCTCATCGTAATCAAGTAATAAATCGGCTGTTTGTAAATCGTATTCAGTCCTAACGTCTTTGTAGTGATACGGAACAACCACCGTTTCTTCAAAGTCTTTCATATCTTTGTAAAAAAACGCTGCCGACAGCAAGCCTGAATCGCTAAAGTACCACTCATAAGACAAATCGAGATTGGTTGATTTAAGCGGTTTTAAATTTGCATTACCTGCTGAGCCATTAGCAGAGTCCCATTGTTGCTCAAAAATTTGTGTACGTGGGTTTAATGAATCAAAACGAGGACGCGTCATTGTTCTACTAACAGCAAAACGTGCAATCATTTCTTCGTTAACTGCATAATTTAAGTTTAAGCTAGGTAAATAAGCGTCATGTCCGCCTTTTTTAGTAACCCATGCAACGCGGTCTTGTACTTCACGTCCGCTACCTTGTGGCCCTGTAAATGAGGTTGTTCTGTCTAAAAATGGCCAAATTTGTCCGTTACTTGCAAAGTGTGCCCATGCATTAGCTGACGTTGGAACTAAATTTCCGTTGCTGTCGTAAATTAAAGAAGGTAATGCATTGTTAGCTATAATGTTGCCATTTTCATCTACAAACACTTGCTGATTTACACCCAGCCCAGTGTTGCCATCAGCACCGGGAATTACAAACTGACCCGTTTGCGGATCAACAGGGAAAGTAGCTGGGTTTGAGCGGTTATACGCATGAGTGATTTGCCATGCCCAACAGTTTTGTAGCTCAGCATCGTTTGTAGGTGTGTAACGATGATCAGCCTGACCCGTGTCAGAGACCCCCATAACAGCTGCCGGGCAGGCATCTAAATTTGTATTTGCTAAACCACGTTCAACTAACAAATTGTACGCATCAACCATTTGCGGATTACGAATAAAGTTAATACCGCCTACGCCTGTTGCTGTTGTGTCATCTTTTACATACCTAAGGCCTAAGTTACCTGTTAGCTTGCCATCCATCAGCTCAAAGTTTGCTTTAAAATAAGCGGCTTTTGTTTCGGTTTCAATATTACGACTGCCTGTAATGGTTTCGCGTATACCTACTTCGCCTGCATCTTTACCTGAAACAATTTCAAGCGCTTTTTCGGCATCTAGTAACGGCCAGCCATTAAAAAACTGTGCAGAGCGGTCTGATTGAATATCTTCACCAAAATTATCGTAAGGATAGGCGCTATCAGCCACTATATCGGCTAAGCGAATTGTACCAAGCCCACGTACTTCAAACGCTTGATCAGGGTCTTCTAAATCTATTAAGTCACTGCCATTTGTGGTTGCTCTATTTTGAATAGAGACATCTTTTTTACGATTTGACCACTTAACTCCAAACTCAAGCGATCTAATAAAGTCGCCATCAAGCGCATAGTCAAAATCAACAAAAAGCGACTTGTTTGTATCCGCTAATTTGTTTTTACGAAGCACTAAACTACCTAAGTGATTGTGCTGCATGTCATACGGATTAAAACGGCTGTATACCGCATTAGACGTACCATCAAATGCGTCAAACTCCCCTGGAGTAACACCTGTTGAGTAACTACATTCTCCATTGCTACCACAGTCGTAGCCAACCATTTCGTGGCTGCCATCGGGCATTGATTCAACTATTTGACGACCTGCCGTGCCCCATGTAGCTGTACTAATAGAGATGTAACGGTCTTTCTCATCATCATTTGGTGTTTCATCTGTCGTTTTAGAAAAACCAGCTCTTACATTCATATTTAATGAATCGGTTACCTGATAATCAATATCGAGTGACGCAACATTAGTATCAATTTCTCTAAGTCCGTAGGAGCGAACAAAGTTACCACTTGTAGAGCGGCTACTTGATTGCTGCAAGGTATTGGTCGATAAATCAACCCCGTTTAGTGCTGTATTGTCGTCACCGGCATAAATTAAAGGTGTTACAGGTCCCATGTTTAAACGCAGTCGTTGACTGTCGGTTAACACATCTTGCTCTGTATGAGTTACATCTAGCTGAATATCGAGTGACTCTGTTGGTTGGTATTGAAAACCTGTAGACACTGACAAGCGATCTCGTTGGTCATTATTTAATGTAAAATCAATAACCTCACGCGCTAAAACAAATAAATCACCTTCATGTAATATTTGCGTTTCAGGGTCGTAATTATTAAGTGAACTCAGTGGATTTAATAATGCTTCTCCATTTTCACCAAAAAGCTTATTTCCATCAGCATCACGTTGATTGCCAAGTACCCTGATTGCTTTGCCTGTAACAGTGTCATGTGCTGTACGGCCAGTCGCATCATCTAAATCAACAATAGGAATTGCGCCGTTAGCCCAATCGGTATTAATACGATCTTGTCGTGTTTTTTGGGTATCTTTAGAGGCGGTTATAATAAAGCCAAAGGTATCGTCGAAGTATTTATCAGAAAAGCTAAAATTAATGCGTGAGTCACTTTCATCAGAAAACTCGTTGTAGCGCCCTTCAACCGTAAAAGAACGACGTGGTTTGTTTAAATTTAGCGGTTTTACAGTTCTAAGCACAACACTTGCACCGAGTGAGCCTTCATCGTTATCAGCAGAAGATGTTTTAATTACATCGATAGATGACAATATATCTGACGAAAAAGAGCTTAAATCAACACTGTTATCGTTAGTAGCACCCGCACTAGAGCCATCGGTACTTAGTCCACCGGTAAGTGCGACACCATTCATTGATATTTGATTTAAAGAAGGTCCGGCACCACGAATTGATATACGTGTTCCTTCACCGCCCTCTTCTTGAATACTCACCCCTGTTACTCTAGATAGTGCATCAGCGATGTTTTGATCTGTTGATTTACCTACATCTTCAGCATGAATTGAGTCACTTACGTTGTCGGAAAAGCGCTTTGCGTTTACCGCTTTTCGTAAGCTACTTTTGATTCCTTGGACTTCAATTATTTCGATATCTTTTTGTAGTTTTATTTTCTCTTTTTCTTCATCTTCTTGTGCAAAAGCAGATGATGAAATAAGCGAAGCAATAATAGCTGCAGAGACTGCTGATAACCTAAAGTTATGCTGCATTGTGTGCTCTCCTGTTTATCGGCATCGTTTTTCTCAATGCCAGTGTGTGATGATGTCGTCTGTTTTTATTGTTAGTTAAGCGCCACAGATAAAATGAATGAACGTCCTGGTATCCTAATTTCGTTTCATAGCGTTGCTTAACTTGCGATCAAGTTAAACATATGATGTTTATATTTACAAGTCGTTTACTTTGATTTTTACATTTTTGTTTCTTTTTCAAACAAAATGATTTAAACCGCTGTTTTTAAACAATTTAAATTCATTAATATTTAAGTGAAAGTAACGTAGATATTTTTATTTTTTATACAAAACAAAAAAAGAGACTCAAAATCCC
>NZ_WTKW01000199.1:0-7983 GCF_011378745.1 Pseudoalteromonas sp. Z1A6 | reverse complement strand
AAGTGGCTACTTAGTAGCTCTTCTGTTTTGATTAGTTTATTTTTTTCTATGTTTTTAATTTCATTAGTTAAATACAGCAATTCGTTTTCTATGCCTGTAAGCACTACATTTACAGAAAAAGTGTAGCTACGGGTGAGTAATACAAGTTGGTTATAAGCTTGTTTTAAGCTTGTTGTTTTATTGGAGAGGGATTCATTTATTACAGAGGTGCTCGTTAGTTTTTTATGTAAGTGATTTAAGTTTTGTTTTACATTTTGTGCTTCATCAAAATTAGGTTTATAGAGATAGCTTATAATTGCGTGTTTTAAATTACTTATTGTGAGTAAAACATCGTTAAAAATAACTTTATTATCATTGTTTGAAGACCCTTCTAAATCACTAATTGTTACCTGTAGGTCATCAATAGGCTGTTTGAACTGAGTAGTGTAAAGGTGTTCGCGTTTTTGTCTGTTTACGACAACTTGGCCAAATGTATCTTGGTAATTATTTAGATACTCGCCAAGGCGTATTAGTGAGTTTTGATACTCAGGGGTCTGGTTTTGAGTGTTTGTTTTTAGCTGCTCGAGATTTAGATTTGCCTTATTTAAATAAAAATTAAATTTGGTAATCGTATTTTCATTTGCATTGTCAATAAATGAAACTGCATGCCCTTGCAGGGAAATAATATCGTTTTCTAAGTGATTCACAGCTTCACTTTGAATAAGCGCGTTATGCTGCGACTTTTGCAAGTTAAGTAAGGACGTTTGCGAATAGTTAAACAAATAGCTTTGTAAAAGAAGTAATCCAATCAGCGAACACAAAGCTAATATTATTTTTGATTTAATTGAATTTATTATCATTATCGGCTAATCAACTCATACCATTTTTGTAGACTGTAGTCATAGGTTGGCATAACTGTATTCCATACTGCTACATTGCTAAAGCGTTTATAGTAACTACCACCATTACGTTGCGCACCAGCTTTAATAGCTACGTCGCCATTTGTATTTAATAAGTCTATGTTTGTTGCTTTTCCACCGTACCAGTAATCCCATTCGGCCGGCGATAAGAGTAGTTTAGAGCGTTGTGGGTTACTAATGTAATAACCTTGGCGAGCAATAAATGCACCAGGCCAGCCTGAAAGCCACCAATTCATATAATCGTAAGCTGCATCTTTTACGCTACTTTGTGTTTGTGACGATAAACACATAACACCATGCCAGCCTCGGTAGCCTTCTTTTGGCGCGGCAAAACGAATATTAATATTTTGGCTGTTTAACGCAGAGACGGCAGGCGAAAACATACTTTCTATATGGGCTCGCTTACTTCTCATAAATTCAATCGACTCAGGAACCGAGTTCCAATAGCCACTAAAGTGACCTTGGCGTTTAAAGTCGAGTAATATACTAAACAATCTATCAAGTTCTGGGCGAGTCATCGCACCTATATTTTTAAATTTTATAAGCCCTTTACTTTGCGCTGCTAGGGCTAGGTCAAAGAGTCCAATGGTAGGCGCATTTACGATAGCTACTTTACCTCTGTTCTCGTCATCAAGCAGCCAACTCCAGCTTTCGGTTTCGTATGCTATACCGGGCTTAATAAAATCGATGTTGTAACCAAAAGAGTCAACATTATGCACATAAGGTAAAAAGCTAATATGATCGCTTTCTTGTGAGCTTAATGTGCCATCGGGTTGAACATTTAATAATTTATAGGGAGCATCACCTGCACCAATACTTGCAGTTTCGGTTAGTTTTCCCGTTTTAGTAAGTGGATTTATCTCGTTAAAGTAGGTGAGTCGTTTTTTTTCTATTGGCTGTATAGAACCTGCATCCCAAAGCACATTAATGCTGTTTGACCATTGTTCGTATAAATCAAAGGAGCTAGGGTCCATTGATGCCTTTTGCAAAACAGCAGCGCTGCCTGCGGGAGTAAATTCTATATTAATACCCAAGTCACTCATCGCTTGTTTGCGGATAGCCTCTTGGAGTGTTACATGCGTACCAAGTACTCTTAATGTGACTTTTTTTCGAGCAAAAACATAAGGCGCATGTGTTATTGCACCAGCTGTTAAACCTATTGCAGCTAGCTTTTTTAGCGTTGAACGCTTAGGTATGTCCATGTTAAGCCTAAAGTACTAATGTGTGACATTATGTATAGCTAAGAACTTGTAAAGACACAAGTTGAATGGATAAATTTAAAATTATATAAAATGAAAACTAGAATAGTAGGGTGTCAAAAAATAATAAAAACAATGGAAAAATAGAAGAGTAGAGCGAATTTGAAAAGGAGTAGGAAAGTGGTGGAGCTAAGCAGGATCGAACTGCTGACCTCCTGCGTGCAAGGCAGGCGCTCTCCCAGCTGAGCTATAGCCCCACATTCCTAAATTACATATAATGTAACTGCTTGACTGCTGAGTTCCAAGCGGGACGAACTTTAAGTTTTTTTATAAATTTGGTCAAGTATTTTTTCGTAAATTTTCACTGTTTACGTCAATTTTTGTTAGACTCGGCTTAATTCAAAACTAAAACGATAAAAAACAATGAAAAAATGTGTTCTAGCGCTTATGGTTTTACTCGCTGGCTGTGCCTCAAATGATGAGCCGCCTTTTGAAATAAATAATAAACAGTTTCACGAAAAGCAAGATGAGCAAGGCAATAAGCTTTTTGCTTATGTTGTTTCGGTAAAAGCTAAGCATCGTGAAAACTTTAACCTAGACCGTGGTCCTAACAATAGACCAAGCCGTGGTGAGGTTAAGCAGTATATAGAGAAAGAGCATTTTGAAGAGTCGAGCATTCTGAAGTTGCAGCTAGAAGATCAAGCAGTTGAATTATTAAATCAAGAGCTAAAAGAGCGTGAGTATTGCGATAACAAACATGAAGTTAATGATGTTTTATGGCGAGATTTGAGCGTACAGCTAAGAGGACGTTGCTTGTAATATGTTGGCTGATAAAACTAAGTTAGCAGAGCTTTTAGTGGACCTAAATATTACTTACGATGCAATAGAACATCCGCCGCTACATACTAGCTTAGCGGCTGATGAGTTTATGATTGAGCGCCCAGGTACTCGTCTTAAAAACCTATTTTTACGCGATAACGAAGGCAAGCGACACTTTTTAGTTATTACAGCGCACAATAAGCAACTCGATTTAAAGGCACTATCAAAGCAACAAGGGCTTTCGCGTTTAGGGTTTGCATCGAGTGAACGCTTAGCAACGTATTTAAAAGTGGCTCCTGGGTGTGTATCTATGTTGGCTCTTTTAAATGATAAGCAAAACGAAGTGAGCTTATGGGTCGATCAAGATATTTGGGGTGGTAATTTGTTTCATTGTCATCCGTTTGAAAACACCCAAACATGGTTGCTTAGTAAAGCTGATTTAGAAACATTTTTTAATCACACAAAGCATCAACCGCGCGTTGTATTTTTACCCTCAAAATAAGCCCACATAATTAACGATAAACCGCATAAGCAAACCGCGAGCAGCGTAAACATAAACGCTGTTTGCCCATGATGTTGGTATACCACACCGGGTAATAACGACCCCAATGCCCCACCACTGTAATAAAACGATACATATCCGCCATTGGTTACGCTTGGCGGAGCTTTACTTATTTTATTAACGAGCGGTGCGGCAGTTGAGTGAATCACAAACATAGCGCCACAAAACAAAGTAAATGCGATTAAAAATAAGCTAAGCTGGTGGCTCATTAATAAAATAATACTCACACTATAAAAACTAAATACCGCAGTTAATAAATGCCAAGGCGAAGGGACTTTTTTAAGTAACCAAGGTGCAGCAATCGAGGCGAGGGCACCAACTAAATAACCACTGTAAACTAAACCTATGTCACGAGTATTGGTAATTAAAAATGTGTTTTGTAATATAAACGGTAAGTAATTAAGTAGTGCAGCAAAGCAAAAAAACATACAAAAAACGGCACCGTACACTTTAAGGATAGCCCCTTCTTTAAGCTGTTTAATGTAGTCCAGTGGTGAAAGCTGAGACTTTGTTGCTGGGTTCGAAAATTGAGAATGTTTGATTGTTAAAGCTAAAAAAATAAGCATAAAAGCAATTACGTAATAAAAGCTCTGCCAATTCCATAAGTCGCTAAACAAAGCTGCGAGCACACGACCAAAGTAACCACCAACTATACTGCTACCAATATATAGGGTCATGTTTTTTTGAAGTGTATCAGCGCTATAACTCATACCTATATAGCTAGTCATTGCTGTTAAAGCTGCGGGGAGCGTTAGACCTTGTAAAAATCTGACTAATAATAAAAGCTCAAAGCTAGGTACATAAATAAAAAGTAAGCAGCTAAGGCCTAAAAGCACCATTGCAATACGTAATATAAGTAATGGATTTATTTTTGCTAAAAATAAACCATAAACGAGCGGGGCAATGGCTAAGGGCAGCATAGTTGCAGTCATTAAGCTGCCAGCTACCGCAGGTGCTACATTAAATTCGCTCGCAAAAAGGCTAAGTAGGGGTTGCGGTGCATAAAGCACAAAAAATATAAATACCGAGCAAACGAGTAGATGAGGTAAACGCATTATATGGCTTGTGCATTTGCTGATTGGTTGCGTGGCATTGTATTAAAAATTGTTTTTAATTCATAATTAAAACCATAGTCATTGCGCTATATCATGGTTTGTTTTAACTAGTTTGCTAGATTAATGTCGATAGCGCTGTTATTTGAACTCGTTGGTGATTAAAATAGCGATAATATTAGTTTTTAGTGGAACAAAGCCATGGGTTCATTACAAGACCAATTGCTTCAAGCAGGATTAACAACATCGCATAATGCTAAAGTTGCTAAATCAGAAAAGCGTAAGCAACAAAAAAAGCAAAAGAAAGGGGCTACTAGCAACCCAAGTGATCTGCAAAAGCATATTCAACAAACCAAGCTAGAGCAGCAAAAAAAAGCTGAAGAGCTTAACCAAACACGCCAAGTAAGCTTAAAGCAGCGCGAGCAAGAAGCGCGTGTTAAACAAATTTTAGAGCACCACAACCAAGACGCTATTCGTGGTGAGCGCACATTTAATTTTACTTATCAAAATAAAGTAAAAAATATCGACGTAAACGAGAAAACGCAAAAAGCGTTATCGGGCGGTCGTTTAGCTATTTGTGTACTAGAAGGGCAATTTTACGTATTAGACGACGAACCAGCACGCAAAGTGGCTGAAGTTGACGAAAAGTATATTGTTTTTCATGTAGAGCCAGAAAACAAACCAAAAGATGAAGATGACCCGTACGCAGACTTTGAAGTACCAGATGATATAGTGTGGTAATAGTCCATTAAGGGTAAGCTCATTTTTATTTGCTAAAGTATATAAAAGTGAGACAGAAACGAGTTAGCGGTTTTTGGTTAAGTTGATCGTCTAGCGTCGTTTCGTACGTATGCTTTTTATTTGATTGTTTACTACAATCAATAGAACAGTTTTTCTAACCGTCAAAAAAGAAGAGTAAATACAATGAGCAAGATGAAAACACTACTATTAGGCGCGGGCATTACTTTAGCCGCAAGCTTCTCGTTTAATGCAGCTGCTGCCGATGGCGCTGCACTCTATACCGCTAAAAATTGTCAAACTTGTCATGGCGCTGAAGGTAAAGCACCAATTATGGGTATGTACCCTAAACTAAACGGTCAAAACAAAGATTATTTAGTAGCGCAAATGAAAGATATTAAGTCAGGTGCACGTAATAACGGTATGACCATGGCTATGAAAGCAATGGTTGCAACGGTAACTGATGAAGAGTTTGAAGCAATTGCAGATTACCTAGCTAACGTAAAATAATTTACGCAGTTATACCATTTTAATACAATTGGTATTTTAGTTTTACAAACAGCCACACAATAGTGTGGCTGTTTTGTTTGGTGTTTGCTATAAAATAGAGACTGCTTTAGACTTCTAAACATCTGTTCGTACAGGTTAATAATGTACGTTTTTAAAAGGCTTATTATGTTTGATTTACCCCAACTCGATTTAAAAAATAAAGTATCGGCACAAGAGTGGCAACTGCGTATTGATTTAGCTGCGTGTTACAGACTGGTAGAGCACTTTCGTTGGGGGGATTTGATCTATACGCATTTATCAGCACGTTTGCCTGGCACCGATCATTACTTAGTGAATGCCTTTAGTTTAACCTTTGATGAAGTAACTGCGTCTAATTTAGTAAAGGTCGACTTAGCCGGTAACATTATTGACGATACGCCATTTAGTATTAATCCTGCTGGTTTTACTATCCACAGTGCGATTCATGAGGTACGCGAAGACGCTCATTGTGTTATTCACCTTCATACTAAAGAAACAATCGCAGTCGCTACACAAAAAAATGGTTTATTACCGCTTAGCCAGTATTCAATGTTTTCACTGCCATCGCTTTCTTACCATGGCTACGAAGGGCTTGCGGTAAATGACGATGAGAGAAAAGTACTGCAAGACGATTTGGGCAGCACTAACCATATGTTATTGGTAAACCACGGTGGCTTAACAGTAGGCCCAACTGTGGGTGATGCGTTTATGCGTTTTTATGATTTACAACGCGCGTGCGAAATACAATTAGCGCTACAATCAAGCTCGCAAGAGGTTATTGAAGTGCCGCAACCTATAATCGACAATATTTATAATCAAGCAAACGTAGTACACAGTGGTAGCACTGGCGGGCAACTTGCGTGGCCTGCTATGTTACGTAAAGCGTATCGACTTGACCCTAGTTTTGCAAAATAACCCATAGCGGTTAATAAGGAATTTTAATGAAAGTAAATCGCGTTGAAGTATTTGATATTCACTGTCCTGATAGACCTTCTTGGACGCCTGTGTTTGTACGTATTCATACTGATGAAGGCATTAGTGGTGTTGGCGAAGCAGGCCTTGCTTACGATTTAGGCCATAGTGCTGCTGCTGCAATGATTAAAGAAATGGCCGATGCCTTTTTAATTGGTCACGACCCATTTCAAACAGAAAAATTATGGTCACGTATGCTACGTGAGAGCTTTTGGGGCTTAGGCGGCGGACCTGTTGTATACGCAGCCATGAGTGCTATAGATACCGCGCTTTGGGATATTAAAGGTAAAGCGCTTGGTTTGCCTGTATACCAATTACTGGGTGGTAAAGTTAACGATAAATTACGCACCTACGCATCGCAATTACAGTTTGACTGGGATAGCGAATTTAAAGCGCTAGTACAGCCGCAAGAATATGCAGAAGCGGCTTTAAAGGCGATGGCCGAAGGTTACGATGCAGTAAAAGTAGATCCAATTCAGTACGATAAAGACGGCAATACTTATTACGACCGTACAAAAATAATCTCACGTACTGAAATGAAGCTATACCGTGCGCGTATGCAAGCTATTCGCGAAGCAGTAGGCGACGAAGTAGATATTATTTTTGAATGCCACAGTTTACCGGGTGTTACAACCGCCATTCAGTTGGGTGAAATTGCAGAAGAATTTGACTGTATGTACTTTGAAGAGCCAGTTAACTATTTAAACCATTCATTACATGCAAAAGTAGCAGATAAAGTTAATGTGCCAATTGCTGGTGGTGAACGTTTGTATAATCGCTGGGGTGTGCGCCCGTACTTAGAAGATCAAAGTATTGATGTTCTACAACCTGATATTGGTTTATGTGGTGGTTTTACCGAAACCAAAAAAGTGTGTGATTACGCTGATATTTTTGATGTGCGTATTCAAGCTCACGTATGTGGCGGGCCTGTTGCAACGGCAGCATCACTGCACTTAGAAACGGCTATCCCTAACTTTTTGATTCATGAGCACCATACTTATGCGATTAAAAAGTGGAACCGCGAGTTATGTTTACAAGACCCACAACCTAAAAATGGTTTCTTTGAAGTATCAGAAGAGCCTGGGTTAGGTATTGAATTAAACGATGAGATTGTTATGCGTTCTCAACGCGTAGAAATAAAATAATAGCCTTTTAACCTAACTTTAGGTTATACATTAAAAAGCCGGTAAGTGATTAGTCACTTACCGGCTTTT
>NZ_WTKW01000198.1:1938-7997 GCF_011378745.1 Pseudoalteromonas sp. Z1A6 | reverse complement strand
AACCCTATGTTTTATATATAGTTAAATAAAATAAAACTTTACCTTCTTTATCGCATTAGTTGCGCTTTTATTAATGATTAATCTACATTTTGGCATCTAGATATTTACTTCAGCCTTGAATTATTAGAGCTATTACCTTAAGCTTATGTTTATTGAACGTTCAATTAATAAAAATTATGCCTAAAGTCGGAATGGAACCTGTCAGACGTCAGCAGCTAATTGACGCGACTATAGAGTCAGTTGCAACTAATGGACTACAAGGCACAACTATAAACAGCATTAGTAAAAATGCCGGTTTATCGTCAGGCATTATTAGTCATTATTTTGGTGGTAAGCAGGGGTTAATTGAAGCCACTGTTAGATACTTACTAACAAGCTTAAAACAAGGCTTGATAAGTAAAGTAAATAACCAAACGAATGCCATTGAACGTTTAATGTATATTGTCGAAGCCAACTTTGCGCTTGTACAACAGCGTAATGATACAACCCGAACGTGGTTAAGTTTTTGGGCGCAATCGATGCATGATGAAGAATTACACAGACTACAAAACGTAAACAGTAAACGCTTGCAAAGTAATTTAGCATTTTCTTTTAAGCAATTAATGCCTATTGAGCAAGCAAAGCAAGCTGCAGAACTTAGCGCCGCAATGATCGATGGCCTATGGTTAAGAGCAGTACTGAGTAAATCAGACAATAATCAGTTTAAACACAGTGAAAAGTTAGCAAAAAGCTACGTACTTTCACTTATCAAGCAATATGGAGCCTAGCGTGACTACACCTGTCTATCAAAATTTTATTAACGGCCATTTTCTTGCAAACCAGAGCGGCAAAACATTTGATGTAACAAACCCAGCTACGGGCGAGGTTATTTACGCAGTAGAGATTGCCGACGAATTTATTCAAAACGCAGCCATTGCCAGTGCAAAGCAAGGCTTTGCTCAGTGGTCAGCGATGACACCCATTGAACGCAGCCGCATTTTATTAAAAGCAGTGGCTATTTTACGCGAGCGCAATGATGAGCTAGCACTTGTAGAAGTACTCGACACCGGTAAACCAATGCAAGAAGCAAATTGTGTTGATATTGAAACCGGCGCTGATGTAATTGAATACTTTGCAGGCCTTGCGCCTGCACAAGTAGGCCAACAGCAAATGGTGGGTGATGACTTTTATTACACACGTAAAGAGCCACTAGGTATCTGTGCGGGTATTGGTGCATGGAACTACCCACTACAAATTGCATGTTGGAAGTCGGGCCCTGCCCTTGCTGCTGGTAATGCATTTATATTTAAACCATCTGAGGAAACACCACTTGGCGCTATTAAGCTTGCTGAAGTGTTTTTTGAAGCTGGCGTACCTGCAGGTGTGTTTAATGTTGTTCAAGGTGCTGGCGATGTAGGTCAGTGGCTAACACAGCATAGCGACATTGATAAAGTATCGTTTACGGGTGAAGTAGGCACAGGTAAAAAAGTAGTAGCAAGCGCTGCGGGCACTTTAAAAGATGTAACAATGGAACTCGGTGGTAAATCTCCATTATTAGTATTTGATGATGCCAATATTGAGCAAGCGGTTAGCGCGGCTATGTTAGGTAACTTTTATACGCAAGGCGAAATTTGTACTAACTGTACACGTATTTACGTTCATAAAAATGTATATCAGCAGTTTATTGATGAGCTTAAAGCGCGCACTGAGAAAAACATTATTGCTGGCGACCCACAAAATTTAAATACTAACTTTGGCGCACTTATTTCTAAAAAGCACCAAGAACTAGTAATGAGCTACGTTAATAAAGGCATCGAAGAAGGTGCAACGCTATTAACCGGTGGTACAACGCTTTCACCTAAATCTGCACCTAATGGCTATTTTGTAGCACCGACTGTGTTTATTGATTGTAATGACGATATGACTATCGTTAAAGAAGAAATATTTGGCCCTGTAATGAGCGTGCTTGTTTTTGACGACGAAGACGATGTTATTGCACGCGCTAACGGGACTCACCTAGGCTTAGCTGCAGGCGTATTTACTAGCGATATTAAACGTGCGCACCGCGTGATTCATAAGTTACAAGCCGGTATTTGTTGGATTAATGCATACGGTAACTCACCTGCTGAAATGCCAGTTGGCGGTTATAAGCAATCGGGTATTGGCCGTGAAAATGGTATACAAACTCTTGATCAATACACGCAAACTAAGTCTATTTATGTTGGTATGGCCGACATAGAAAGCCCATTTTAAGGCGCCCTACTATGAGTAATCATTACGACTATATTATTGTTGGCGCGGGTTCGGCGGGTTGTGTTTTAGCAAACCGTTTATCTGAAGATTCAAGTAACCGCGTGTTACTACTTGAAACCGGCGGTAGCGATAAAAGTATTTTTATAAAAATGCCAACTGCGTTATCTATTCCTATGAATAGTGACAAATACGCATGGCAGTTTCATACGCAGCCTGAGCCTCATTTAGATAACCGTGAAATGCATTGTCCTCGTGGCAAAGTATTAGGCGGCTCGTCATCTATTAATGGCATGGTATATGTACGTGGCCACGCAAAAGATTTTGACGAATGGCAGCAACACGGTGCAAACGATTGGGATTACCAATCATGTTTACCCTACTTTCAAAAGGCAGAAAGCTTTTACCTTGGTGAAAATACTTACCGTGGTGGCAAAGGCCCGCTTGGCGTTAATAACGGCAACGAAATGCAAAACCCGCTTTATCGCACGTTTATAAAAGCAGGTGTACAAGCTGGTTACGCCTCAACAGATGATTACAACGCGTCGCAGCAAGAGGGTTTTGGCCCAATGCACATGACCGTAAAAGACGGCGTGCGCAGCTCTGCGTCTCGTGAGTATTTAGACCCTGTAAAATCGCGTAGTAATTTAACGATTATTACTGGTGCACTTGCACAACGCGTGATTTTAGACGGCAAAAAAGCCACTGGCATTGAATACAAAGTAAATGGCGACGTTAAAACTGCCCATGCAGCAAAAGACGTTGTATTAAGTGCAGGTCCAATTGGCTCTCCACATATTTTACAACTCTCTGGTATTGGTGATACTCAAGCGCTTGAAAAAGCAGGCGTTGAAGTACAGCATCATTTACCTGGTGTTGGTCAAAACTTACAAGATCATCTTGAGTTTTACTTTCAATACAAGTGTAAGCAACCTATCACACTTAACGGCAAGCTAGGCATTGTTTCAAAAGGGTTGATTGGCGCGCGCTGGTTATTAACGCGTTCGGGTTTAGGTGCAACGAATCATTTTGAATCGTGTGCGTTTATTCGCTCAAAACCAGGTGTTGAATGGCCAGATATTCAGTATCACTTTTTACCAGCGGCTATGCGTTACGATGGTAGAAGTGCATTTGCAGGTCATGGTTTTCAGGTACATGTTGGTCATAACAAACCAAAAAGTCGCGGTAGTGTCACTATTGCTTCTGCGAATCCTGAGCAACCACCAACCATTTTATTTAATTACCTTGAACACCAAGACGATATTGAAGGCTTTAGAGCGTGCGTTCGCTTAACACGCGACATAATCGAACAAAGTGTCTTTGATGAATACCGCGATGAAGAAATTCAACCCGGTAAACATATTCAAACAGATGAAGAAATAGATGCCTTTGTACGCCAAGCCGTAGAAAGTGCCTACCACCCTTCTTGCTCATGCAAAATGGGTGAAGATGATATGGCCGTTGTTAACTCAAATACGCAAGTACATGGTATTGAAGGACTACGTGTTGTTGATTCATCTATATTCCCAACTGTTCCTAACGGAAACTTGAATGCGCCTACTATTATGGTTGCCGAAAAAGCAGCTGACATAATTTTAGGTAAAGACCCATTACAGAAATCGGATGTGAATGTTGCCATAACAACAAACTGGCAAGACACACAACGTAGTTCGGAGATCTAACTTTAGCCACATGCTTAGGTTTAGTCTCGTCGGGCTAAACCAATGCGTGCCTTGCAGTGGCACACGATGTAAATAGGTTACGTTGTGTTAATGCGAGAATAAAACAATAAAATACGGAGTGCTTATGAATTATTTTTATTCATTACTGGAGGGTAACAATGACTATTTGGCTTAATGCAGGGATCATTTTTACCTTACTTGCCATTATCACTATTTTAATTAAATGGGGTAATGTTCGCGTAGTAGGTGTAACACCAGTTCGAACCTTTACGTTTATAGCAATATTATTTACTTCTGGCCTTGATGTTGGCCTTATTATGTTTCCTTTAACTGAGTTTGCAGGTTATGCAGACATAAAAGCAAGCCCAGAATACGCGTTTGCAAATCCACTAGCTATTGAGTTTGGCTATTGGGGATTTTTGATCTGGGGATTTTACTTTCTTACGTGCTTTTATTTCTGTGTAATAGAACCTAAAGTGAAATTTTTCGAAATTCCTTGGGTTAAATTTATCAATAATGTTGTAATTATTGGTACATGTGCATTTACCGCTTATTTACTGCTTACAAACCTACCGTGGTATTTACCCGAATTAGGTGATGGAACAAGCATAGTTTCTGAGTTTTATTTAATTGTGTTTGCGGCTATCTGTTTTGCGGTTTACTCAAGTACTGATATTAAATATGTGCGTATTTTAAGTATTTCTACTACGTGGTTATTTTTAGCTTTAATCGCCTTTATGTGGGCTGGCGCATTTGTAATTGGTGATAGTCAAATGTCAGCATTTACGAATAACTTAGGCTCTATTGGTACTTACTTTGCCAACATTAATGAATTTGTTTTACCGCTTAATGATTACCATGAGTTTTACTTATTCTGGTGGTTTGCGTGGAGCATAATGATTGGTCAATTTACATCACGCTTTGTAGGTGGACTTAAAACATACCAAGTATTGGGTGCTATGTTGATTTTCCCTTCTATTCCGATTGCGATTTGGTTTAGCGTACTTTATCACTACCACGAGGCGGGCATCCCTACTCAAGGTATTAAAAACTTTGCCATGGTATTTGTAGGTATTATATTTGTAATTAACTCTCTCGATTCGTTAGTACGTTTATATACAGATAACCTAAACTTTACCGTAAAGCGTTTTGGTAAAATGAAATACATGATAGGTAATATTATTGCTCTATCACTACTTACATTACTGTTTAAACTAGAATTTTTACAAATTCAGTGGGTAGGTGCATTAGTTATTGGCTTGTTCTTTATCTGTGCCGCCTTTATTGGTTACAGTAAATTTAAAACAGTAACGAATATAGATAGCTCACCAAAAGCAAACGCAATTGATTACACAAAAATAGACACAGTACACTAGGGATAAATAATGAATAACAAACTAAAACAACTTGTAGTAGCACTACCATTTGCACTTTTATCAACAACTGCAGCGGCTGATTGGTCAACAACAATCACGGCAGCGTCTGACTACACTTTTAATGGTGTGAGCCAAACTGATAGCGACCCTGCAATTCAAGGTAGCTTAGACTACGCCTTTGATAGTGGTGTTTACGCAGGTGTATGGGCTTCAAATGTAGATTTTGGTGACGACACTGATTTTGAGCTTGATGCCTATGTAGGTAAGTATGTACAACTTGATGAGCAATTTAGCGTTGACTACGGTATTGCGTATTACACTTATCAAGGTAATAACAGCGATGGCAACTACGCTGAGGCTTACACTAAATTTGGTTTCGCAAGTGAGTACGGCCAAACTGAGCTTAATTTTTGGTACAGCTGGGATTACTTTGGTCAAGGTGGAGGCCATGTAATCTCAATGATTGCACACACCTATGAGCTGGCTCCAAATCATGCACTACGTGCAAGCTTTGATATTTCAAACTCGCTTGATGGACAAAAATGGGCGTGGGACGTAAACGAGAAAAAATCATACAACCATTACCGTTTAGCATATCAAACTAGTTATGAAGGGTTTGGTATTGAAGTGGCCGCTGAAAACACAAGCTTAGATTACGATTATGCTGATGAGCGTATCGTACTTGCTGTTTCACGCACATTTGATCTTTAATACAATAATTACTGATTAAACAAAAAATGCCACTCTACTTAGAGTGGCATTTTTATTTGTA
>NZ_WTKW01000198.1:0-1897 GCF_011378745.1 Pseudoalteromonas sp. Z1A6 | reverse complement strand
AACTAACTAACTAACTAACTAACTAACTAACTAACTAACTAACTAACAATATCCCAAGCACTTGTACCCGATGCTGAAAGGTTACTGGTGTTATTGCGTAATACTTTATTACCTACATTAGCTGATGACTCAGGTCGGCTTACTAAATAACCCTGAACAGAACTCACACCCATTTTTTTAACAAGTTCAAACTGCCCTATTTCTTCAACGCCTTCAGCTACAATTTTAAGGCCAAGTTTTTGTCCAAGCTCACTAATTGTATTTAATATATCATTATATTTTTGGCTTTTATTAGCTTGAGCTATAAACGAGCGATCAATTTTAATAACATCAATTGGTAAATCTGCTAATGTGCTCAACGAGCTAAAACCTGTACCAAAGTCATCAATAGCAATAGTAATGCCCTCTTCTCTTAGCCTGCTCAGCTCTTTAATTATTTTAGGGCTGGCTTTAATGAATGTTGATTCTGTAATTTCAAGCATTAAAGACGTAGCGGGTAAACCGGTTTTTTTGAGCTTCTTCATTATCCAATCATAAATGTCACGGTGCTTTAATTGAATGCCCGAAACATTTACTGATATTTTTACTTTACGCATACCTGCATTGTGCCATGCAGCCATTTGCCTACATGATTCAAGCATAATCCAATCGCCAAGTTCTAATATTAAATTAGACTCCTCTGCTATTGGAATAAATTCTGAAGGGGGGATCATGCCCTCAACTGGGTGGTCCCATCGGGTAAGTGCTTCGAAATAATCAATCATACAATCTTCAACATGCACAATTGGCTGAAAAGATAAGTAAAAATCTTTACACGCAACCGCTAAACGCAGCTCTTCAAGTAAATAATGGTAACGGCGCATTTTGTTACCCATTTCTGGCGAGTAAACTTTAAATATTCCCTTACCATCACTTTTAGCTCTATACATAGCTACATCGGCTAATTGTAAAAGCGCTTGAGGCGTTGATGCACTTTCTGGGTAAGCCGCAATACCAATACTGGCACTAATTTTTACTATTTTATTGCCAAGCACAAAGTCTTTTTCAAGCTCACTTAGTACGTGCTTAGCAATTTCAACAACTCTATCGCTATCATCAAGTAATTCTATAAAAATGGAGAACTCGTCTCCTCCTAACCTTGATAAGTTTTGCTCTAATTGGTTAGCACTATTTATGTTACTTAATTTATGGTGGCGTAAAACATTCGCAAGTCGGCTAGCAACTTGAACTAATATTTCATCACCAAAACTGTGACCAAACGAGTCGTTTACTTGTTTAAAACCATCAAGGTCTATAAACAGGAGCGCACACTTAAGATCTTCTTGATTAGCATGATTAATTTGTCTGTCGATATGTTCAATATATGCATGACGGTCAATTAATAACGTCAGTTTATCTTGGCATATACTGGTTTGAGTTTGTTTTACATAATTAGCCACATGCGTATTTAAACTATTTATTGATTGGCTTAAGCTGCTTACACCCAAAGGATTCTCTGCCGGTTTTACTTGCAAATTAAATGCAGTGAGTAAGCTATTGGCTTGAAGATTAAGCTCCGCTATTTGATTTTTATAATGACGCTTTCTACGCTCTCTGCGTAAGTACAGGCCAGAGCCAAATATTAAGATACATAAAAGTAAAAAATTAATAGGTGATGCAAGTGTCATTATAATTAACTTACTTGAATCAGCAGCTACAAACTGAGTGTCAGTGGTTTTAATAAGCAAAAAATCAGCTGTGGGCTGCTCAATTATATAATGGCCATTTAAGATCGGATTATACCAAGGAGCCATATCAAGAGTGGTATTCGTTATTTCGAAATTTCGTATATCAATACTGGTACTAAATAAATTTATACGATTAATCTGATTCGTTAACTCTATGTTTATGCAAAAAC
>NZ_WTKW01000197.1:0-8015 GCF_011378745.1 Pseudoalteromonas sp. Z1A6 | reverse complement strand
AAAAAGCCACCAGCGAATTTATAAATATAAAAGCTCAGTTGGGCCACGACTTTAAAATGGCATTTAATCTATCACCAACCCAACTTGATGACTTAAACTGTCCGAATAAATTACTACTCATTTTAGAACTCAATCAGCTTACCCCTAGCAATATAATTATAGAAATAACAGAGCAGCATGCACTTTCTAGCCTCACGCAATTAGAAACGCTAAATAGATTAAGAATGCACGGCTTTGGCGTATCGCTAGATGACTTTGGGGTTGGTTTTACTAATATAAATCAACTTCGCAACCTTCCATTTACTGAGGTTAAAATAGACCGCTCACTTATCAGCCATATAGAAACAGATTTATTTTCTCAAGTAGTGGTAAGTTCATTATTTAATATTACAAGTAAAGACCATTTAGATTTAGTGGCAGAAGGCGTTGAGCGTCCAGAAGAGCTTGCTTATTTAAGGCACTATAAAAGAAACTTAGCTATACAAGGCTTTTTATTTAGCTGCCCTAAACCACAAAGCGAGTTTATATCTTGGGCCAAAGATTGGCTCAGAGCTGATGGCAGACCCGCTTAAAGCGGTATCAATTTTTAATCGGGGCTGGTTAACTAATTATCACCCCGAGTATGTTTATCTTCTTCACTGACTATATGCGCACTACTCGCTAAACGTTTGTGCCAACGCTGCTTAGCTACCGCACGCATATTAGTTGACTGGTCTCGCTCATCAACAATCTCTAGCCCCATCAAGGCCTCAATCATATCTTCTAGCGTTACAATACCTTGTACGTCACCGTACTCATCAACAACTAAGCATATATGCGTGCGCTTTGTTAAAAGAGTTTGCAGTAACGACGATACATTTTGAGAGTCCGGCACCGTATAAATGGGTTTGATCAATTTACTAATTTTATAATCTGTACCTAAACGGTGAAATGCCAGCATAATATCGTTTTTATGCACAAACCCAACAATATCGTCGCTGTCTTTATCAAATACCAATATACGAGAAAATGACGACGAGCCGTGATCGTTTAAATACTGATTCACTGTTAAGTCTTTGTGAATTTTAAAAATAACCGTTCGAGGCGTCATTAAGTCGCATAATTTTGCATGTCTAAAATGCAAAAGATTACGAATAATATCAGACTCATCCTGATGTAATGCACCTGACTCTGTTCCTATAGCAGCCATTGCTTCTATTTCTTGGCGAATATAGTAAGCCTCATCGTGCTTTGGACCCATTAAATTTGTTAGCTTTTGCGCAAACCATACAAAGGGCTTCAATGATATAACTAAAAATCGTAAAGCGTAGGTAACACTTGGCGTTAAAGCTCGCCAATAATTAGCACCCAATGTTTTAGGGATAATTTCAGAAAGGATTAAAACGAGAAATGTCATAATGGCTGATGCAATACCTACAGCCGCATCGGAAAACACGACAGCTGCCTGTGCTCCAACCCCTGCAGCCCCCGCAGTATGGGCAACTGTATTTAAAGTTAAAATAGCAGCTAAAGGCTGATCTATATTGTTTTTAAGTTTTTCGAGCTGTTTAGCAAGCTCAGGATGATCTTTTCTAAGTGATGCAACATAACTAGGCGAAATACTTAATAGCACAGCCTCCATCACAGAACATAAAAACGAAATAACAATCGCCACTACCATATAAACTATCAGTAAAGTCACTTTCTCTCCTCTATATTGGATATGTGAGCATAGTAACAATACATGCTATATTTGGCCAAACTTCCAATAATAATAGGCATAATAATGAAATTTAGCGCACTTTGGTGTCATCAAAATAAGCTATTTAAGCATGCAGCGACTCTTTTGACGCTTAGCAGCTTAAGCTTTGCTGCAATAGCTGCACCATTGGATAAATCAAAAATTCAGTTTATCGGCCCACTTGCCGAAGACATGCAGTTAAAGCCTTTTCAAACACCTCATGGCAATGCCATTATTAATAATCTATTGCCGCAGCTACAAGCAGACTCAGATAGTTTTTCTGTATTTGGGAAAAAACAAAACTGGCAGCCGTTTAATAAAATCAATGCGCTCACTTTAGGTGGGTTACAGGCACTAAAATTTAATATCGAAACAACCCGCTTCACTCAAGGTACGCTTACCTTAAAAGGGATTGAGCAAGGTCAGTTATTTATTAATGGCGAACTACAAACAGGCGATAAAAATAGCTATAAGTTAGCTTTAAGTAACAGCACTCACTCTGTTTTAATAGTAACTCAGCAAGTAGCTAATTGGCATGACGTAACACTTGATTTTGCACCTAAAAATGACGTTGATAAAATTACGCTTAGCGCCTCACAAACAAAACGTTTATCTGCAAAGCAATTGTTTGATGCCCCTACAATTAGCCAATTATCACTCGCACCTAATGCCAAGCAGTACGTTACTACTACTCGTACTTATAGCGATAAAACACAAAACCAAGCAAATACAGTTACTGTACTTAAAAATTCAGACAATCAAACGCTTTATCGCTTTGAAGCGGGCCAACCAAGTAACATTATTTGGAGTCCAGATAACCAATATTTAGTGTATTTATTAAATGGTGAGCTTAAACAGCTTAGCCGCAAAAACTTATCAATAAAAACATTAGCAGACGATTTAGAAGGAGCCAGTGGCTTTACCTTTTATAACGACACCAGTCTTTTGTTTAGCTGGTCTAAATCACCTGAGAGCACTAACAGCTTAACCAAGCGCTATAAGGGCTTACAAGATCGCTGGTCGTATGCACGTACCACCAGCCAAATTTATATGCTTGATACTAAAAGTGGGTTAACAAAACCACTCAGCCAAGGTCCTCTTTCTTATAGCCTTGAAGATTCAAATAGTAACCGTGGCAAAATTTTAATGAGCCGCCCAGTAATGGCAATGCAGGCATCAACCCACCCAGAAACAGAACTTGTTGAACTCGATTTAAAATCAAACAAGCTTTCATCGCTTGGTAAATTTAAAACATTTAACCAAGCTAAATACACAAATAAAGATATTTATGTAGTTGCAGGCCCTGACTTTAAAAATGGCGCAGGCAGAGTACTACCAAAAGCAATGCTTGCTAATAACTACGACGGGCAACTCTATCTACTTACTGAAGGTGGTAAAAATGTTAAAGCACTCAGTAAACAGTTCGACCCCGCTATTGGTCAACTGCAAGTTTTAGAAAACGGCGATGCGCTCATTAAAGTAACAGAGCAAGACACTCAACCACTTTACCTATTTGATTTAAGTAAACAGCGCTTTAAAAAGTTAAATACAGGATTGGATATTGTTGAACAATTTAGTTACTCACACGACCGTAATACCGAAATTTTATTAAGTGGCACTAACGCTTTAGCGCCACAACAGCTAAAGCGCCTTAACGTAAGTAAAAATAAAACAGATTTAATATGGGATTCAAAACCAAGTAGCTATGCAAATACACGACTCCCTACATTAGAAGAGTTTAATTTTAAAAATAAACATGGTGTCGAAATCACTGGCCGCGTTTATATTCCTAGCAACTTAGATAAAACTAAAAAGCACCCGGCGCTCGTGTATTACTACGGCGGCACTTCACCAGTTACGCGTGGTTTTACAGGTCGTTATCCGTTTAACTTATGGGCAGAAAATGGCTACGTTGTTTATGTAGTACAGCCTACTGGCGCAACAGGGTTTGGACAAAAGTTTTCAGCGCAGCATGTTAATGCCTGGGGCGACTACACTGCAGACGATATTATCGAAGGCACGCAAGCCTTTTTAAAGAAATACAACTATGTTGATAGTGAAAAGGTAGGAAATTTAGGGGCATCATACGGTGGCTTCATGACCATGTTATTGGCAACTAAAACCGATATATTTAGTGCTTCAATAGCTCATGCGGGTATTTCTAATATTACCTCGTATTGGGGTGAAGGTTGGTGGGGCTACTTATATTCTGGCGAAGCATCAAAAAATAGCTTTCCGTGGAATAACCCTGAGCTTTACAGCAAGCACAGCCCTGTGTTTCATGCCGACAAAGTAACAACACCTATGCTACTTCTTCATGGTGATAGTGATACCAATGTACCTGTTGGCGAAAGCTTAACAATGTACACTGCGCTTAAACTGCTTAATAAGGACGTAGAGTTAATCGAATACAAAGGCGCCGACCACCAAATTTTTGCACGCGATAAACGATTTGATTGGTGGAACACCATGCTCGCATACTTTGATAAAAAGCTAAAAGATGAACCTCAATGGTGGGACTCAATGTATAAAAATGACTGAGCCTGAACCTTTAAAATAACGACTTAATACAGATTTATTAATAGTAGTATTAATTATTTAGCACCTTTTAATTAGTTTAAAGGTGCTAACCTCATCCTCTAATAACGTCTTATACACCTTTGAAATATTAAGTTACTTAAAACTAATAAACCCCCTTCTCAGCATTTACCTAATGGTGCTACCATACAGAGCTATAAGCATTCAAAATAAAGTACTATGGCTATTAATGTTTTATTGGTTGAAGACGATGAACTACTCGTTAAACGCATCCAAAATCACTTTGCAGATACCGAATTTACAATAGAGGTAGACCCAACTGGCGCTGATGCACTTAACATTGTAAGGCAGCGGGTAAACCTGCGCGGTGCTATATCATTAGCCATAATTGACATTGTTTTGCCAAAGCGTGATGGGCTTCAGCTGGCAAAAGAATTAAACACACTTACCGATATTGGCGTTATTGTATTATCGAGTCGTGACTCCCAAGCCGATCGTATTGCAGGCCTTGCACAAGGTGCTGATGACTATATTTGTAAGCCTGTCGATTTACTTGAGTTAGAACTTCGCATGCGCGCGCTCTATAAGCGTGTTGCCGTTAACCTAGAAGACGACGAAAGCGAAGAATTTATAGAATATGCTGACTTTAAGCTTCACCCCGATAACCGCACACTAATTACTGCTGCGGGCGTTGAGTCACGCTTAACTGAAGCCGAACATAAAGTGCTTATTTGCTTAATTAGTAATGCAGGTAAAGCCACATCCCGTGAAAAAATATCAGAAGAAATAGGCCAGCCCGATTGGAGCCCAAACGATCGTACTGTTGATGTGCTTATTGGTCGTTTACGTAAAAAATTAAATGACGAAAAAGATCAAAAACGTATTGTTACCGTTCGCGGTAAAGGCTATATGCTTTCTATTTAATACTTAGTTAATTGCGCAATAAGGCGCTCAAATGCGCGGTAATTAAGTGCTTCTTTAAGCTCATTTAAACTAATGTTTTCAGCGCCTTTTAAATCACTAATTGTACGCGCCACCTTAATTACTCTATGGTAAGAGCGTGGCGATAAAGATAACTTCTCGCTTGCTCTAGCTAAAAACTGCAACTCTGCTGGCGCCAGTACACAGTGCACACTCATTTCTTTATTATTAAGCCTCGCATTAACCTTACCTTGGCGTTTTAGCTGTAGGTAATAAGCCGCTTCAACTCTTGCTCTAACCTCAGCACTACTTTCCTCTGGCTGAGTACTTTGTAGTTCAACGCTCGTTAGACGAGGCAGTTCTATTTGCAAATCAATACGGTCAATAAAAGGTCCTGATACTCGCGATAAATAACGCATAACTTGATCGGGAGTTGCCCGCTTATCAGTATGGCTCCCTGTTGGGCTTGGATTTAATGCTGTAATAAGCTGAAACTGCGCCGGAAACTCCATTTGCCTTGCTGCACGTGAAATAGTAACCGTGCCGGTCTCCATTGGCTCACGCAGTGAATCAAGCACCTTACGCTCGAACTCCGGTAATTCGTCCAAAAAAAGTACGCCATTATGCGCCAATGAAATTTCACCGGGCTTCGGGTTTGAAGAGCCACCCACTAAAGCAACAGCTGAGCATGTATGATGCGGATTACGAAATGGCCGCTGTCGCCAATTAGTTAAATCTATGGATTGCCCAATAATGGAGTAAAGCGCGGCAGTCGAAATAGCTTCATCGTCCGACATAGTAGGCATTATAGTTGCCATTCGCTGAGCAAGCATTGATTTACCAGTGCCTGGTGGACCTAAAAATAATAAATTATGCCCGCCAGCTGCAGCAATTTCGAGTACTCGCTTTGCACCGGGCTGACCTTTCACATCGCTTAAATCAAGTAAAAAGTCAGGGGCTTGTGTGCAGTCGGGATACTCTATATTTAATGGTAAGGGTTGTTGATTAAGTAAATCCCCCCACACTTCTTGAATAGAGCTTACGGCTTTGCGTTTAACGCCATTAACTAGGCTTGCTAGGCTGTCGTTTGCAATAGGTAAAAAGCAGCAACGATCTTGCTCTTTTGCAGCAAGTACCGAAGGTAAAATAGCGTTTACACCACGCACCTCACCATTAAGAGCAAGCTCACCATAAAACTCGTACTTGTGAATATCAGGACACACTATTTGCCCAGAGGCGACTAAAATACCCACCGCAATAGCAAGATCAAACCGTCCGCCATCTTTTGGCAAATCGGCAGGGGCTAAATTTACAGTTATTCGTTGATCGGGAAAACCAAATTGTGAGTTTTCGAGTGCGCTACGTACTCTATCTTTTGATTCTTTAACGGACGCTTCGGGCAGGCCTACTATATGAAAAGCGGGTAAACCATTTCCTAGGTGAACTTCTACAATAACTTCAGGGGCATTTATACCCACTTGAGCACGAGAAAATATACGAGCTAACGACATTCCTTATCCTAGTAAATGGTGTGATTACACCAGTTTAGTCAGGATATTTAAAAACGTGTAATGTGATTTGCCATTTTATAGCAGCTAAACGAAGTAATAAGGTCATTAACATACCTAATACCATCGCCATTTCGGTTACTAACGAAAAACTAATGCCAAGCGTATAAACAGTGCCACCCGCTATACAGGTAATAGCGTAAAGCTCACCTTTTAATAGCATAGGGATCTCGCGTGCAAGCACATCTCGAATTAATCCACCAAAGCAGCCTGTAATTACAGCCATAATTACCGCTGTCATATCGGGCATACCAACAAGCTGCGCTTTTTGCGCCCCCATTACTGCAAAAAAAGCTAAACCAAACGCATCCGCTGTTTGTAAAATATAATGAGGTATCGGCTTTTGTTTATTTATAAGGCGTGTTGTAACAAATACTGAAGCTAGTATGGCAAAAAAGTAACTTTGATCGTGTAACCAAAACACAGGAACATCTAAAATTAGATCTCGCACTGTACCACCACCAATAGCAGTTACCGTCGCTAAAACTACGACTCCAAAACCATCCATTTTTTTCTCATAGGCTAGTAGAGTCCCCGATACAGCAAACACCGCAACGCCTATTAAATCAAACCAGTGGTAAAGTTCAGTCATACTTGTAACAACCCAAAAACATTTGTGCCGTTTTAACACAAACTAAACAAAGTTTTAAGTAATAACGATTTATTTTAAGAAGTTTATAACATTTTTGAAGTGTATCTCAGGGGTGTCGGGAGCTTGTGCTTATGAGAAGTGAATGCCCCACACGGTGAAGACGATCTTTAAACAATAAGCCAAATCACTACACTCATCAAATTTCAGGCATAAAAAAACACGCTTTAAGCGTGTTGTTTCATTCTTATTTATTTCAGTGGTTGCGGGAGCCGGATTTGAACCGACGACCTTCGGGTTATGAGCCCGACGAGCTACCAGACTGCTCCATCCCGCGCCTGAAATTGTATACTTGTTTAAAGTTGCTTACATTACAACTTGGCTTCCAATTTAAAAATTTATTGCGGGAGCTGTGAAGGTGAAGAGTGAACCGACGACCTTTTAAAACTACCTATTGCACTAAATCTTTATAAAATAATTGGTTGCGGGAGCCGGATTTGAACCGACGACCTTCGGGTTATGAGCCCGACGAGCTACCAGACTGCTCCATCCCGCGCCTGTGTATTTTAAGTCTATCGACTACTTTATTTTATCTCTTAAGCTAGAGTTTACAGTAACCAAATCTTATAAAAAATTGGTTGCGGGAGCCGGATTTGAACCGACGACCTTCGGGTTATGA
>NZ_WTKW01000196.1:0-8051 GCF_011378745.1 Pseudoalteromonas sp. Z1A6 | reverse complement strand
TTTTTTAATAAAATTGATATTGGTACCCCATAAACAAGTAGTGCGGGATAAACATAAAATAAGCTTCCGCCAACCATTAAGGCATCTGTTTTCTTTTCGGCCAATAGCACAAGTAAATATAATACACATAAAGATCAATCACTAATGCATACGAATTATGCCATCTATTTTTAAAATTTAATAAGACTTCTGTGATAATTAAAGATTGTCTATGAATTTAAAAAGCGGACGAATAACAACTAAGGCCACTAATAATTAGTGACCTTGCTTTTTATATCATAACAAATAGTTAGTTTTTTAAATTAAATATCATCACTGTACTCAAACGCTTGGAGCGTCACGCTGCTAACAAATCCGCCATCATCAGGATATGTAACTAATATTGTATTATTGGTTTTTAACAGCTCGTTTGGTACTTCGATTTCTAGCATACTAAATACTTGTGGGCGAAATACTTGCTCATCACCGGCATAATCGGTTGGTACAGTAACTAAAGTGTCATTTACTTTAACGATAGGTTGTTGAGCTAAATCATGCTCTCTACCAAAACTTAAACGCAATATACCTTTACCATATTCACTTATTTTTACATCGTTAATGTTAAATTTAAGCGCTGTATTGGCTTTAATTGCCTGTTTGTAGGTTGTTGCATAGTATTTATGCTCGTCAGACTCAGCAATAATTTTTATATTGTCGCTGAACGTATATTCAATAATTACTGTGGCTTCTGCGCCTATGTTAATGCTTTTTGGTAACTCATTTTTTACACCAATATTTTGTGATGTTGTTGTAAGTGTTGGCTCACCATTAGCAAAGTGCAAGTGCTTAATTTTAATGTTATTAATCGGATTGCTTGGTAGCTCTGTTAAATTTAGCAAGGCGCTATTAGCACTTGTTTCTAAATTACTGATAATTACATATGCTTTGTTATTGTTTACATAACTATCTACTAGTAAGTCGGCTTCGTTTGATTCAGTATTAACACGTGTGCCATTTACATCTGACCACAATTGATAAAATTTAATAATGTCGGTGAATACATATTCATCGCCTGTTTCACCTGTTTTTTCGTCATTGTGGCGTAGTAAGCGCCAAGCATAATCGCGTCCCTCATTACCACTCCACTCTGCTTTTGCTAAACTAAATGGAATGGCTTTAAGTATGAGATTCGGTTTAGCCATAAATTGCATCATCATAGGGCTAAACGATTTCATAGTTTGCCAGTCATTTATTGCAGTCCATGGCGTTGCTTCTGTTTTATGGTCACGCCCGCCGTATTCCGAAATCATGAAAGGTTTTACCTTACCTAGTTTAAGCTTTTCGTATTGCTCCATCATATCCATAGTGGCTTCTATACGGGCTCCTTTAAAGTTAGCAACGCCTTTATCGCGGTTTAAGTAGCCAAAGTCATAAAGGTGAATCGAAAAATAATCCATGTATTCACCGCTGGTATCTAAAAATAGCTTCATTCGCTCATCCCAACGATTGAAATTGTTATCGTCAAACCATGGAAAGGCAGTGGTGTACCCACCAATCTTAATACTTGTATTAACTTTTCGTATGCCTTGGGCTACTTCGTTATGAAAAATAAATGTATCGATAGGCTTACCGTGATGTACATCAACAAGTTCGTAAAGTGGCTCATTAAGTATTTCAAGGTATTGTGGGCGTGCTGGGCCTTTGTTCGGTCCTTGGTTGACATTTCGATAAAATTCATTTACAAAATGTCCCATGTATTGACCCACGGCATCGGTATTAGCAAAGCTCCATTCGCCTTTGCCTTTATGATTACCAATCCAAAACTGATTAATTTGCCCGCCTATCATTACATGGGCTCTATTGTCGTATTTATGAAGCTTCGACAACGTTTTACCATAATAATCTTCGCGAGCAGTTTTGCCATAAGCAGCGATACTCTCAGGGCTTGCGTACCCTAGATTATTTGGGTTTTGCTCAACTTGAGTCGCGTAATACGGCATAGAACCGTTATCACGACCAAAGTACACATCAAGGTCGTTAAGTAAGTAGTCGAGCTTATCTTCTTCCCCCTTCCAATCGGTTGTTGTTAGCATCGAGTGCATAACAATATATTTGCTTCTATCAAAGGTTGATAGGCCGTCAATACTTCGCTTTACGTTTAAATTTACGGATACTTCTGGCTGTGCGACTAAATTGCTTGATGCAGTACATGCAAATGCAATTAAAAGTGAGCTAATGACTTTCATGGGTTATTTCCTTATTTTAATTGTGTGTGAGTTTTGCTTTCTAATTGAGCAAAAAAGATCATAGTTTTAGCTACATGTTCGTGCCAATACTCCCAGCAATGGGTGCCTGCAAAAATATCGAACGTATGAGGAACATTTTCATCAACTAGCTTTTTTGCAAGCGCAGTATTAGCACTAAAAAGTACATCGTCTTTTCCGCAATCAAATCGCAGTGGCGGTAATGTCTTTTTATTCGCGCTCAATGTTTTAAACACGTCGCCTTTGTACTTATCAGTGGTTTTTTTTAGTGGCTTTAGAGTGTGTTCATCAACAAAGTGATTAAAGTCGTCAAGCTCAGTAATTGATGAATGCGCTGATATACCGCTAAAAATAGTTGGATGCTTTGCACCTAAACATAATGCTCCATACCCTCCCATTGAAAGGCCCGTAATATAAATATTTGATGAGCTCGAGCACATTGGTTGAGTTTGAATAACAGCGCTAATCACATCATCAACTATCCATGCTTCATAATCTGCATTTTTAAGTGGCAAATACCCGCTGCCCTCGGCGTGCGCGCCATCTGATGGCATCACTAATACAAACTCGTTAAGGCCACTGCTACGAAGCTGCTGATACACTTTATGTACGCCCCCTAGCTGGCTCCACACCCAGTGGCTACCATACACACCATGCAGTAATACAATTATAGGTACATTTTTATTACTGGTTGCTTCTTGGTAAATGCTTATATCACCTCGCCCTTTTAAGTGGCTGCTATACGCGGTTAGCGTTACAAAGTTATCAGCGGTGTAGCTGCTATTTGATATTTCTAAACGATGAATTGCCATTTTATACTCCTTTAATCATCAAACACGACGACACCTTTAGCGATACGCCCTGCTAGCATGTCGTCAAAGCCTGTTTGTAACTCATCTAACGAGTAAGTTTTTGTGACTAACTCATCGAGCTTGAGCTTTTTTGCGTCATAAAGGTCTAGTATTTGAGCAAAGTCGCGCTTAGGATTACATTGCCCGTAGAGCGGATTTATATAAATTTTATCCCACTCAAATAGTTCGCAATCAAAATCTATTTTTTGCTCAATGCCACTCACTTGTACCGCAACTCCCGCGCTGCGTATTAATGCTAATGGCGCTGAACCAAGTGCCGGCACTGCTGTACACTCAAAGGCATAATCGGCTCCGCGACTATTTGTTAGCGCTTTAACTTCGTTTATCATGTGAACTAAATCAGGGTCATACTTTTTAGCAAGTACGGTATGTGTAGCACCAAATGCTTTAGCTTGTGTTAATCGCTCCGGTGACAAATCAATTGCTATTATTTTAGCGGCGCCTGAAATTGCAGCCCCTTGTATTGCATTTAGTCCTACGCCTCCACAGCCTAATACGGCCACTGAAGAACCTGCTTTTACTTTAGCTGCATTAACTACTGATCCGTAACCGGTCATTACGCCGCAACCAACAATACTTGCACTTGGAAAAGGAATGTCACTGTGTATTTTTATAACTGCAGCAGCCTTAACGACGGTGTATTCGCTCATCGTACCTAAATGAAATGAGCGCTCTAAGCTATTGCCATTATGCTCACACGCTTGTTTACCTGCGTGTCCGCATAAACCATTGCCAGTTACGGGGCTATTTACTTCACAAATGTGTAAATTACCCTCTTGGCACTGGAAACACTCACCACACGGAATTGCCCAATTTAGTATTACTTTATCGCCGATAGTAAATTCCGTTATACCTTCGCCCAACTCAACAACGGTTCCTGCGCCTTCATGACCAATGATAAATTTTTTATTCCACGTTTTAATTGAATCCCAATCTGTATGACAAATACCTGAGGCTTTTATTTTAATTTTTACTTCGCCAGCACTTGGTTTTCCGACATTAACGGTATCGAAGAAAAAACCGCCTTTTCCATCTGCAATTGCAGCTTTTGCCTTGTACATGTAGACTCCTAAGTCTCTAAATATAAGTATTATGTTATGAAGCAACCGACAATTTACTGTGAACCGTTTTGTATAAAAGACGGTTACGATTTCGAAATTCATCATGTAAGTTATCTTCAGCACGATAGCTATTCATGTTTTATGCACTTTCATCAGGTGCATGAATTTATATTTTTTGAACAAATTGACGGCACTTATTTTTATCATCAAGGTGAATCGATTCTTTCTGATTTTGAGGCCGTTTTTACACCCGCTATGGAAACCCACGACTTTGCTTTAAATCCGCGCCCTAAATCTTGGTATATTGTGCAATTTATGCCTGAACGCCTTAATAATCAGGCCTTACAAGAATTTATAGAATTACTAAAAACTGGTTTGCATTTAAGCTTTAGCATTGAAATACAAAAAAGGATTCATAAGTTGCTCGCTTGGATGCTTAGCGAATTTAACGAAAATCCTAAAAGTAAAACCTGTGCTCAACTGTTTGATAGCTTAATCACTATGGTGTGCGAATATGGTAAAAGCAGTTTATCTAAGCAGCAAACGTCATTAAGTAGCTCAGCAAGTTTTAAAAAGCTTGCTCCGGTAATTAATGAGCTTAAAACAAATAACGGCCTTAACCTGTCACTTGAGCAAGCCGCAGCCCTTTGCCATTTATCACCTTCGTATTTTTCAAGGGTATTTAAAAAGCACTTTAGAGTGCCTTATTCCGACTACCTGATTCAGCACAAGTTATATAATGCCGCACGGTTACTCGGGCAAAGTGATGTTTCGGTGACTGATATATCTTACGATTTAAGCTTTTCTAGCCCGTCGTATTTTATTAAGCAGTTTAAACATCACTTTAAAGTGACTCCGCATCAGTATCGACAGCAGTTACGCCTGAAATAACTGAGGTTTTGCAAGTGCTATAGTCAAATTGTTCAATACCTGTTTGTTTACCTTTAAACCTTGCTTAATAGCCTGTGTGCCAAGTACATAGGCCTTTGCATAATTAACAGCTTCCACACAAAGCAGTGTGTCGTTATTAAAGTACCAAAGTGAAAATTGACCGGGAGCTTCTTGGCGCTTAATAATCTCGTTATAGCCTTGTGATAAACCTACTATTTGTAATTTATATTCGTATTGATCTGACCAAAACCAAGGGAGTGCAGGAGCTGACGTATTATTTTTAGCTAAAAACTGCGCAGCAACTTTAGCTTGGTCAACTGCGTTTTGTACCGACTCAAGTCTGATCCAACGATTATAAATTTTATTAAAATGAATAGTGCAATCACCAATTGAGTAGATATCAGGGTGTGATGTTTGGCATACGTCATTTACTTTTATGCCTTGCTCAACCACCAGCTCAGCATCTGTTGCAAGTTGTGTATTTAGCCTTACACCTACGCCAATTAAAATAAAATCGGCGGGATACTCACTGCCATCACTACATTGCACATAATGTTTATTGTTTGTGTGCTTAATTTGTACAATATCTTTTGCTGTTTGCAGGTCTACCCCCTTCGTTTTGTGTAAATCAGTTAAAAAGTTAGACATAGCAGATGATGTGACTCGCGATAGTATTTTTTCTTGTTTTTCGATAACCGTTACTTTAGCGCCAAGTGCAATAAAGGATGACGCCGATTCAAGGCCGATATAACCTCCACCAATAATCACCACTTCTTTGTTAGTGCTTGCACTTAGCGCTTTTTTTATTGCTACGGCATCACTATGTGTTCGCATTGCGAAATATTGAGAGGTGCCATATTCATCTACAGTTTCACTAAGGCCTGTAATTGGAGGAATAAAAGCTGAGCAACCGGTTGCGATTACTAATTTATCAAATGCTAGATGCTTATTATTTTCAAGAGTAACTATTTTGTTATCTTTATTAATTGCAGTAACACGCTCACCTAAACATAAATCTATATGGCTATCTGTGTAGGATTTTTGCACCTTTAAAGGTATTGATTTTACCTCTAACGATTGCAGCGTTTTTTTAGACAGCGGTGGCCTGTGATATGGCAGTTCAGGATCGCTATCGAGTAACGTAATTTTACCCAGCCAACCTTGCTGGCGTAAGTTAAATGCAAAGTTAACGCCTCCATGGCTTGCACCAATAATAACAACGCTTTGCTGCAGTGAGTTTGGCTCTAATTGTGTGTTTTGCATAATGCTGTACCCGCTTTTAATTGGCTACTCTGAAGGTCATGCCATCAATATTTTCAGACACCTCAATTTGGCAACATAAACGGCTGTATTGCGTTACGTTATCGTCCAGCTCTAGCATGTCGCTTTCTATCTCATCGGGTTTACCTACTTTTTTAAAGTCATCCGGTGTTAAGTAAATATGACACGTTGCACACGAACATACACCGCCACAATCACCATCAATACCAGCAACACCATTTGCTGATGCCAGTTCCATTAGCGAGCCACTGTCGCCCTCTACTTCAATTGCATCGTTTTTTTGGGTTATAAATATTACTTTCGCCATCGTATTAATCCTCTACTTTTACTTGTTACTGTATTTATTTAACTATTTTCTACGGTGTTTTTATTTTGATTTAAAGCTAACGTGCAGACTGTTAAAGCCAACCTTTCTTGAAAACTCACCGAGTTTTTCAATATTTTCATCTGCTTTTATTGCCTCTATTTGAGCAACTTTATTAGCAAGCGATAACACTAGTTGACGTAAAATTTGGCGGGCATGCGTTGCGCCCAAACAATTGTGATGGCTAAAACCAAAACTAATATGCGGGTTAACTTTTCGATCGAAGTCGACATTGTTAGGGTTTTTGAATACCTTTTCATCGCGATTAGCCGACGCCCAACATAACGAAACTCGTGTGTCGGCTTTTATAGCGTGCTCACATACACTTGTGTCTTGCGTAGCGACACGGCCCATTTGCGTAAGCGGCGAAAAATAGCGAATTAGTTCTTCTACGGCCCTGTTTAATATTTCAGGCTCATCATCAATACGCTTTAAATCGCTGATGTTTTCGCTAAAGTAGGCAATAGAGTTTGTGATCGCGTTTATAACGGTGTCGCGCCCCCCTGCAAAGGTGAGGATCATCACACCTTTTACTTCTTCTTTACTCAGCTTTTTACCGTTCGCCTGTGAATTTAAAAGCACTGAATATAAATCATCACCCGGGATTGCAATGGCGTTTTCTATTTGCTCATCAATGTAGTTGTATAGAATATTGGCTTTATCGCCATCAAGGTCACTGTCTTCACTTCTAAATACATGAGTACCCCAATCTATCCATGTTTGTGCTTTATCCATTGAGGTATTAAGTAACAGCGTTAACGCTTTAGATTGAAGAGGTAAAGCAAATTGTGACACCACATCAAACGACTCTGCTTTAAAGGCGTTTTCAATAGTTTCATCAATAATGGTTTGTAAACGCGCTTGGTAACATTCATCTAATGGGCGTTTAAACCAAGGGTTTAATAATTCACGAAAGCCACCGTGCTGAGGAGGGTCTACTTCAAACGGAATTTGGCGTGTTTCACGTATTGCCACTTCTGATGGAATTACAATACGTCCAGGTTTAGCACCCGATTGAAAAACAGCACAATTATGCGCTGCTTTTCGTACATCTTTTAAGCCTAAGATCATATTTACAGGATCGTTTTGGTCATCCATTTGACCCATTCCTGTTACTTTTCGTTGCTGTACAAACGCATCGGGAAACTCGCTAATACCAGTTACTTTTGACGTCATAATGAAACCTAATTTCTATTATTAATCTATTTTTGTTACACCATTTTAATCGCAACTTTATTATACAAATACACTGATTTTGCTTAAAAATGGTAATTTGATGCTCTTTATTGCTATTTTAAATATAAAAAAGCCAGCAATTAAAGCTGGCTTTTGACGGAGT
>NZ_WTKW01000195.1:0-8092 GCF_011378745.1 Pseudoalteromonas sp. Z1A6 | reverse complement strand
GTTATTAGATGAAAATTTAGAACGGGTAACTAATATGCTGGAAAAAACGTACAGATAAGTCTTGGCGTTGTTTATTTATAGCCAGCTCATTACACAGAGTATAGATTGTTTTTTCTACTTGGTTCATAAATCGACCGTAGCCCATTTCATGTTTATCCTGCTGCGTTGCTACTACTACAAAATGCAGCGTTTCTACTAATTTACTTGCTTCAGAAAAGTGCTTAATTTGATTTTCATTAGATTCAATATCAAAACTTAACTTTTGAAGTTCATCATTGCCTTCACTCTTATCTATTTTACTATTGCGTATAATAGGCGTTGCGCCGTTAGCAACCATAGCGCCATGGTTTAAGTTGTTATTTTGACACGCACGTATAAATGCATATGCAAAGTAGTCATAAAATTTAGCATAGTCGTTTGTGTTCATTAGTGTTTGAAACTGCGTTTTAATTGCGCGCGAAACCGGTATAGTAAAAGTGGCGTAAGTCATCTCTGCATAATCATTGGGTATGCTGCATTGTCTTGATTGGTAGCGAGGGTAGAGACTTCTTAATTTGTAACCATAGCTTTCCTTGTTGCCTTTTTCTTTAGCAAATAGGTCATACGTTAAGTGTTGATGGTCGCGTAGTTTAAACTGGGGCTGATTTATTAAGAGTTGTCCTTGTAAAGTGTCTAACACTTTTTGAACTTTATTATGAAATTCTGCAGAGTTGGCTCGCAAATCATCGCCTGTTGCTAAAAATAGAATGCGTATTTTTTTACTCGGTGTACCTTCAGTGTAATAAATCTTATGCGCTTCGTGATAACGGGGATTATAAAAAAAGAGCATTTGTTTATCTGTTTCTAATTGATAAGACTCATCATTAAATCTTACAACGGGTAGTTTATCATTCGCTAATAAGTGCACATTATAAAGCTCGTACTCATCACAAGAAGCAAACAGCTGGCGTGCAATACGTTCATAGCAGCAATTTATATCACTAAAGCTTTTATAAAAATCCTGATTAGGGGTTATTTCAGCTAAAAGGTAGTGGTTAGCGCGTGCATTAGTTGGAATATATACACGATGTTGATTAAGTGTCGCCATCTTTAAATCCTTATAATGTAGGTTATTTACCTACTATAAACTGTTTAGATGACTTAAATATTGCGTTAAAACAAATTTTATTCATAAACAATGGTTCAGCTGAATTAAAGTTAAGCAATATCAAAAATAAACCTTAATCTAGTGCTGTATGTTAGTGTATGTTTTTGTAATAATGCATTAGTTTTGTTATTACGTAATATTTAGAGGACTACACTCCTATGGCGGAAATTGAGAATCGCCCAAGTAACTTTATTAGAACCCGAATTGATGAAGACTTAGCAAGTAAAAAGCATGCAACAACGCATACACGTTTTCCACCTGAACCAAATGGCTTTTTGCATATTGGTCATGCCAAATCAATTTGTTTAAATTTTGGCATCGCAAAAGATTATAACGGTTTATGTAACTTACGTTTTGACGATACAAACCCAGAAAAAGAAGACATTAACTACGTTAATTCTATAAAAGAAGACGTACAGTGGTTAGGTTTTAACTGGGATGGCGATATAAAGTATTCTTCTAACTATTTTGATACTTTATATGGTTACGCTGTTGAGCTTATAAATAAAGGCTTAGCGTACGTTTGCTTTTTAACAGCGGATGAAGCACGCCAATACCGTGGTACATTGAAAGAGCCAGGTAAAAATAGCCCGTACAGAGATACATCCGTTGAAGAAAACCTAGCGTTATTTGAAAAAATGCGTGCTGGCGAATTCAAAGAAGGCGAATGTGTCCTGCGTGCTAAAATTGATATGGCAAGCTCATTTATGGTGCTTCGCGATCCAATTATTTATCGCGTACGTTTTGCTCATCATCATCAAACAGCAGACAAGTGGTGCATTTACCCAATGTATGACTTCACGCACTGTATTTCTGATGCACTCGAAGGTATTACACATTCATTATGTACACTCGAATTTCAAGATAACCGTCGTTTGTACGACTGGGTACTTGATAACATTAGTTTAGAGTGTCACCCACAGCAAATTGAGTTTTCACGTTTAAATCTTGAATACACAATTATGTCTAAGCGTAAGCTAAGCGATTTAGTGGTAAATAACCATGTAGAAGGGTGGGATGACCCACGTATGCCTACAATTGCAGGCCTGCGTCGCCGTGGTTATACACCAGGTTCAATCCGTGAGTTTTGTTTGCGTATTGGTGTAACAAAACAAGAGAATATGGTTGAAATGGGTATGCTTGAAGCATGTATCCGTGAAGATCTAAACGAAAATGCACCACGTGCAATGGCCGTACTCGATCCTGTTAAAGTTGTTATTGAAAACTACGATGCAGACAAGGTTGAGGTTTTATCTGTGGCTAACCACCCAAATAAAGAAGAAATGGGTCGTCGTGATGTACCGTTTACTCGTGAAATCTATATAGAACGAGAAGACTTTAAAGAAGAAGCGAATAACAAGTTTAAACGTTTAGTGCTTGATAAAGAAGTACGCTTACGTGGTGCTTATGTTATTAAAGCACAGCGTGTTGAAAAAGACGAAAATGGTGAAATCACAACTATCTTCTGTACTTACGATACTGAAACACTTGGTAAAAATCCAAGTGATGGACGTAAAGTAAAAGGTGTTATTCACTGGGTTTCAGCACCAGAGTCTATTACGGCAGAAGTTCGTTTATACGATCGTTTGTTTAGTGTTCCAAACCCAGCAGCCGCTGATGAGTTTGAAACAACATTAAATCCAGAGTCACTGGTTGTTTTATCAAACGCTAAATTAGAGCCATCGCTTGCTAATTCACAAGCAGAGCAGGGCTTTCAGTTTGAGCGTACGGGTTATTTCTCTCGTGATTCTAAATCAGAGAATGTTGTATTTAATCAAACAGTGGGTCTTCGCGATTCATGGTCTAAAACTCAATAAATAATATCTAAATATCTCCAGTATTTACTGGGGATATTCATTACAAGCGTATTTTAGACACAAAAAAACCTGCACTTAGCAGGTTTTTTATTGCTTTTTAAAAGCGGTATTAGCTGTTAGCGTCGCTAAATTCTTTACACGCTGCTTTATCATTACACTCACCGTATAAATATAAAGAATGGTTTGTAAGTGTAATACCATTTTCTTCAGAAATTTCAAGTTGACGACGTTCAATCATCTCATCTTCAAACTCTACAACTTTGCCACACTTCAAACATACTAAATGATCGTGGTGTGTGCTTCCTGAAAGTTCAAATACTGATTTGCCACCTTCAAAGTGATGACGGCTTACAATACCCGCATCATCAAATTGGTTAAGTACGCGGTATACAGTTGCAAGACCAATTTCTTCACCTAGATCCAAAAGAATTTTGTAAACATCTTCAGCACTGATGTGTTGGTTATCTGGAGATTGTAAAATCTCTAATATTTTAATACGCGGTAAAGTTACTTTTAAACCGGCTTTTTTAAGTTCCAAGTTATGATCAGTCATTAAATCTGTCTCAATTTTATTTGGTTATACTAGACATCTTGCAAAGATGTACACGACACATTAGCAACAAACAGGATAACGTGCCTAAGCGTTAAGTGCAAAGAACAATTGATTTATATTGCCACTAAAGCTTAAAACGCTAACTGTTTGATAATTATTTAAACAGCTAGCGATATATGCAGTAAATTAGTCAGCTAATTCACTTAAACACATCTCTTCATATACTTGAGCAGACCATGCTTTAACACGTTGTTCTGTAAGCTCTGGTTGACGGTCTTCGTCGATACCCAAACCTACAAAATGCTTATCATCAGCCATGCCTTTAGATGCTTCAAAGTCATAGCTTTCGCTCGGCCAATGACCAACAACAATAGCGCCACGCTCAGTAACGATATCGTTGATCATGCCCATCGCATCTAAAAAGTACTCAGCGTAATCTTCTTGGTCTCCACAACCAAAAATAGCAACAAGTTTACCTTCAAAGTCTACTTCTTCAAGTTCTGGAAAAAAGTCATCCCAGTCACATTGTGCTTCACCGTAGTACCAAGTAGGGATACCGAATAAGATTAAATCAAATTCAGCAATCTCTTCTTTAGAGCTTTTTGCAATATCATGAACAGCCACTAGCTTCTTACCCAATTCTTTTTGGATCATTTTTGCTACGTGTTCTGTGTTACCTGTGTCACTTCCGAAAAAAATGCCTACACTTGCCATGGATTTAAAACCTTTTATGTATCAATAGCCAATCTTTCTTGTAAAATCGTTTCAATCAGCGCACTGCGGCTAATATTTTGTGCATCTGCCATATCACTCAATGCTTGATATAACTGCGATGAAACTTTAAATTCAACACGCTTTAAGCCACGTGCTTTATCTCTTTTTATTTGATTACGTTTATTTACCTTTAACTGCATATCCCGTGAAAGGGGATTGGTTTTAGGTCTGCCTGGGCGTTTTTCGTATTCAAATAAATCGAGTGTAGTTCTATCTGTTTCTGACTTCGCCATGCTTAACCTACACCTGCGCCTTGCCAAAATACTTGAATAAGACCTTTAGCAATAAAGCCTGAACAACCTAAAAAGAGCACACCCCAGACAATGTATTGTCCGAACTTAGGCACATTGCCACTTTTTAGTACGTCTTTAATTGCCATGCCGATGAATATGAAAATACCGGCTAAGCCAAAATACAACCCTAGGGTATCAAATTCGTTAATTAACTGACTGACCATCAACGTATAACCTTTAAATTAAACGGCGCGTACTATAGCATATAATTATTCATATATTTAGTGCGCAAAATCAAAAACACGCGATTAAAATTGCTTTAAACCGCAGTTAAAAAGTCGTTTATCGCTTTATTTACGGCAAGTGGCTTTTGAGCATGAAGCCAATGGCCTGCGCCATGAATTATTTTAGCCTTGGTATTTTTAAAGCGAGCTTTAATTGCAGTACGATGCTCGGGCAAAATATAGTCAGAATCATTACCTTTAATGAAAAGAGTATCGCATAAACAAGAATTGTTTTCATTAACATTGGATGTAATTGTAGAATATTTTTCGTCAAGCACATTTAAATTAAATCGCCATGCAAAATGACCTTCCTCATTTTTAGCGAGGCTTTTAAGTAGAAACTGTCGAACTCCCAGCTCTTCTATGTAAGGCTGCATTAGAGCATCAGCTTGTTTTCTATCGTCAATTGATTGTGCTGAAACCGCTTTTAATGCCTGTAATATTTTTGTGTGCCGAGCAGGGTAACTAACAGGTGCTATATCAAGTACAACAAGCTTATTTACAAGTTCAGGATGTGTAAGCGCTAATTCCATTGCCACTTTACCACCCATAGAGTGCCCAACTAAATGTGCTTTATCTATGTTCAAATGTGCTAATAACTCAACAATATCTTGTGCCATTGCTGGGTAGTTCATTTCATCACTATGAGGAGAAAGCCCGTGGTTACGTAAATCAACGTTAATAACAGTAAAGTGTTCACTTAATGGTTTTGCTATTACATTTAGGTTTTCTAATGATCCAAAAAGCCCATGTATCAAAATAACATTAGGACCTTGCCCTTGTTGCTTGTAATTTAACTGCATACCCGCCTCCTGAAAATTTCGCCATAGTTTGCCGAGCATTGCTCTAAAAAGCAAAAAATACAGCGACTATTTATTAAATTGGGCTTTTGTTTGTTAAATCAACAACAATGAGGTAAATATTAATATGTTTACGGGAGTGCTTGTTGTAACTCGCATTTCTGATTGGTTTGGGTATAATCACACGGGAGAAAAAAATGTGACCCGTAATGACAGGAAGAACATGAAACAAATCGACATAGACGACGAGTTATATCAATATATTGCTAGCAATACGCAAAGTATTGGTGAAAGTGCATCCACTATTTTACGTCGTTTATTAAATCTGAGCGGCGAAAAAATTCAAACCGCAAACGTAGAACTAACTCAAAATAATCAAACTGCGACTACGTCTACCGCCACATTAAAAAGCTCAGAGCCATCTGCTGCTGAGACTTCAAAAAAACAAACGCCTGTAGCTCACGCACCCGTGAAGCAAAAAAGCGATAATGTTTTTAATGTATTAAATAAAGAAGAGCTGGCAATGCAAAAAGGTGTTGTTGGACGCTTTTTGTTTATTTTAAGTGCATTTTACCGCACACATAAAACTGATTTTTCTGCGGTATTAGACATAAAAGGGCGTGACCGTGTTTACTTTGCTACTAGTAAAGAAGCTTTAGTAAATAGCGGTAGTAGTATGAATCCTAAAAACATAACCGATAGTGAATATTGGGTTATGACTAATTCTAATACAACGCGTAAAAAAATGATGCTTCATGAAGTTGCTCTTTGCCTTGGATATAGTGCAGAGCAAGCTGAAAAAATTCGCGATTACCTGTAAGGAAATATAATGGCTATTCACTCAGGCGCAGGCAAAACTGCTCCACAATCGGCACTGGTTAACGTACCTAAATTAGTATCTGCGTATTACTTAAATGAACCTGATCTTGAACAAAATCCAGAGCATTGTGTTGCCTTTGGTACCTCAGGCCACCGTGGTTGTTCTTACGATGTTAAATTTAACGAGTCACACATTCTAGCGATTACTCAGGCTATTTGTGATTACAGAAAACAAAATGACATATTTGGTCCGTTATTTTTAGGCAAAGACACACACGCATTGAGTGAAGCCGCATTTAACTCTGCAATAGAAGTACTTGTTGCGAATGAAGTGCAAGTGATCACACAAGAAGATGGTGATTTTACGCCAACACCAGTGATTAGCCATGCAATCGTTAGCCACAATAAGCTACACCCAAATGAATTAGCAGACGGGATTGTTGTTACGCCTTCGCATAACCCTCCTGAAGATGGTGGCTTTAAATACAACCCACCTAATGGCGGACCAGCAGATACCGACGTCACTAAATGGATTGAAGACAGAGCTAATCAACTTTTACTAGAAGATTTAGTTGAAGTTGAGTTATTCCCATTCGCTAAGGCATCGCGTTCTGGCTTTATCCGCTACGAAGATTTAATGACTCCTTATATTGATGACTTAGCAAATATCGTTAATTTAAAAGCAATTAGCGATGCAGGTATTAAAATTGGTATCGATCCACTAGGTGGTTCAGGTATTAATTTTTGGCCAGTCATTGCAAAAAAATATAATTTAGATTTAACCGTAGTTAATGATGTTGTTGATCCACGTTTTGCTTTTATGCCACTTGATAAAGACGGCAAAATTCGTATGGATTGTTCATCACCTTATTCAATGGCAAATCTTATTGCACTAAAAGATGATTTTGATGTGTCTATTGGTAACGACCCTGACTACGATCGTCACGGTATTGTAACGCCAGACGGCTTAATGAATCCAAACCACTTTTTAGCAGTGGCAATCGATTACTTACTTAAACACCGTGATTGGAATGAAACCGTAGAAATTGGTAAAACATTGGTTTCTAGCTCTATGATCGACAAAGTAGCTGCTCGTAACAACCGTAAGGTTAAAGAAGTACCAGTAGGCTTTAAATGGTTTGTTGAAGGCTTAAGCAAAGGCAAGCTTGCCTTTGGTGGCGAAGAAAGCGCAGGTGCTGCATTCTTACGTTTTGATGGCTCTGTATGGTGTACAGATAAAGACGGCTTCATTATGGGTCTACTCGCTGCAGAAATACTTGCTGTGACAGGTAAAACGCCATCAGTCCTTTATAAAGAATTAGAACAAGAGTTTGGTTCTCCAATTTATAAACGCCTAGATGCACCAGCCACAAGCGGTCAAAAATCACGTTTACAAGCATTGAGTGCTTCTGATGTAAAAGCAGATACACTTGCTGGCGAGCCTATTTTGCAAAAATTGACTCATGCACCAGGTAACGATGCTGCCATTGGTGGTTTAAAAGTGGTTACTGAAAATGGCTGGTTTGCAGCGCGTCCATCAGGTACTGAAGATATTTATAAAATATACCTTGAATCATTTAAAGGTGAAGAGCATTTAGCGTTACTTGAAAAAGAAGCTAAAAAGCTTGTAGATTCAGTTATAAGCTAACTTAATCTAATAATTTT
>NZ_WTKW01000194.1:0-8099 GCF_011378745.1 Pseudoalteromonas sp. Z1A6 | reverse complement strand
AATAATTACCAAAACCATGCAGCCAAATTTAAAGCAACTTCATCAAAGCGCAATACACTCCCTAAACCAAGGTAAAATAGAGCAAGCACACAAAGCCCTAGTGGAGTTAGTTACACTCAAACCAGACTTTGCTGATGGGTATTTTTTGTTAGCTATGGTTAATTTAACTGTTGGGCAAATACACAAAGCAATAAAGCTCATCGAAAAAGCTCTTACCCTTGGCCAAAGTATTGAATACACCGCGCAACTTGCTAAATGTTACGCACTTACTGGCGAATTACAAAAAGCAAAAAACACCGCACTATCGGTGCCATTAAAACAAATAACTAAAGCCCTTGATGCCGACACACTTGGCGTTGCACTTACTCAAGCAGGCATTCACGAACACGCACTTAACTACTTTGAGCGCGCTATTAAACTGGCTACAGCGGCTAACAAAGCTCAATCCCCGTTTTATTATAACTACGGTGTAAGCGCTAAGTTTTTAGGGCTATTTGATAAAGCCCAACACGCTTTTGAAAATGCCATAGCGCTTAACCCGCTGCATCATCAAAGTCATTTTGCATTAAGTGATTTAACTAAAGTAAGTAAGCAAAACAACCATATTGAACGCTTAAAAAACGTGTTTGAGCAAGTAACACACCCCGATGCAAAATTGCATATAGGCCATGCACTCGCAAAAGAGTATCAAGATACTGGTGAATATTCAGAGGCTTTTAACGCGTTAGAGCAAGGTAAAGTAGCAAAACGTGCTGTGCAGCCGTTTGATCATAAAAGCTCAACTGAGTTATTTGAACATATTAAACGCTTAAGTGAACAGCACACACAAGCGCTAACACAGGGTAACCCAACGGCCGAACCTATTTTTGTATTAGGTATGCCCCGCTCTGGCACCACATTAGTTGAGCGTATTTTATCGAGCCACAGCGACGTGCAATCAGCCGGTGAATTACAAGACTTTGGCCTAAGCGTTAAAAAGCTAAGCCAAACACAAACACCTCACGTGCTCGACACTCAAACGCTCAGTAAAGCCTACGAGCTTGATTTTAATCAACTTGGGTCAACCTATTTAAACGCAACACGCGTAATAACAGGCAGCCATAAGCACTTTATAGATAAACTCCCGTTTAACTTTTTTTATATCGACTTAATAACCAAAGCACTGCCAAACGCCAAAATAATTTGTATGCTGCGCGACCCAATGGACACCTGTATTGGCAACTATCGCCAGTTATTCACCATTAATAACCCCTACTACGCGTACTCGCTCGATTTACTCGACACCGCTAAATTTTACAGCCGTTTTTACAAACTAATGCAGCACTTTAGCGCCCTGCACAGCAATATAAAATTAGTAAAATACGAAGAGTTAGTCGCACAGCCCGAGCAGCAAATAAAAGACTTAGTGAGCTTTTGTAACCTCGAATGGCAAGAACAGTGTATAGACTTTCACTTAAACACCGCACCGGTTTCTACCGCAAGCAAGGTGCAAGTACGCCAACCACTTAACAATAAAGCAATTGGCCGCTGGAAAGCGTTTAAGCCGAATACTGATGAAATTGAAGATTACTTTTTAAAGCAAAACATCAGTTTTGAGTAAAAGTTTTATAGCTTAGGAGTTAGGTGTGTGAACCAAGAATAACCCGCTTGTGCAAGTGTAGGTCGGATAAGCGAAGCGCCATCCGACACAGTAAAACACCTGGCCAATTATTATCAATATTTTATGTTGTCGAGTGAATAGAGAGTGCCAATAGCGAACCTTCAAGGCGTAAATCTGAAACTCTGTTGGGTGGCGCCTTCGGCTTAACCAACCTACCTTTTGACGTAGGTCGGATAAGTGGCGAAGCCACGTCATCCGACAAAAATGATGAATTGACTAGCAACAACACGACTTACCGCGTTTATGTTGTCGAGTGGCCAGAAAGTGCCATAAACTGAAAGTGGCAAAAGGCAAGACGCGACCCCATTATCACTGCTTGATTAAAAGTGTAAATGAGTCAAACGAACAAAGTGTTACTGCACTTATAACCTTGATAGACGTTGATTTACAACAAGGACAAACAGCGCACTCATATTATGGGACCTATATTAACGTTAATAATAGATTTTAATGCACTTTGTAACTTTTCATTTAACGGTTTCGGGTAGACTTCAATTAAAGAAACGGAGTCACATTTCTGAAAACTACAAAATGGTATAATGGCGTCTACAAAGGCAGTAATGACTGACGCTTGATCAAAGTTATGCTGCTCAAAGTTATGTTGCTCAAAATATAGTGATTTAATCTCTAAATGAGATGTTTTTCTATGCACTTTACAATCCATACGACCAACAAATTCACCGCGATAAAGTAGCGGTAAGCAAAAGTAACCATACTGTCGTTTCACTGCAGGAACATAACATTCTAGTTGATAGTTATATTGAAAAAGCAACTTGAGCCGATCACGTTGAATGACACTATTATCGAATGGCGAAAGGATCAACATTCGGTTATTCAGACGGGGAAGGGGCCGTTCAATCGCCTCGGTTTCCACTAACAATATTTCACCGCTACTCATTTGCACTTGTTGTAAAATGTTTTGCACTAATCGTTCATCTACCAAGTTTTTCACTGCGTTGCGCAATTCGTTATCTCGACGTAAATAAGTCAAGCCTTTAAGTGAGGTAACCCCCAAGCAGCGGAACTGTTGATCGACAATGTGCGTGGCCAACTCATCCATACTGGGCATTTTTAAGTTTACCTCAGAAGGTAATACCCGTTCAGTTAGATCATACGTTTTTTGGAAACCTTCTCGGTTACTAACCATCAGGTCACCTTCCATATACAACTGTTCAAGTGCCTTTTTCGCAGGTTTCCAATCCCACCAACCTGCACGCTTTGTAGCATTTGACTCTAAATCTCGAGATCGCAACGGACCGTCGATACGTATGCGAGTTAATAATTCTTGCATCAGCTTGCTATCACGCTCTTTATGCCAATGAATTTGACCATTTTTAATCGCGTGTTTGTAAGGTAATGAGAAGCGAAAATCTTTAATCGGTAAAAAAGCGGCAGCGTGAGACCAGTACTCAAAAATGTCTTTATTGAGTAATAACTGATTGGTCATAGCGGGTTTGAAATTAGGTACTCTAGAGTTAAGAATATGATGATGAGCACGCTCTACCACCGAAATAGCATCAATCTGTACGTAACCAATATGGTTAATTGCATTACACGCACCAGCCAAACCACTGCCAAAAGCTTGTGTTTGTAGCAAACCTTGTGCTGACAGGGCAAGGCGGCGTAAACGCGCTAGCTCTTGAGGGTGTTTAATTTTAATCATATTTTCCTAAGAGATAATTAACGAGTATCCGTGCAACGTGTAAACCTAAACCTATTTTAAGGGGTTTGGTTTAAACCGAGCTCTTTTTGTTTTTTCTTTGTCAGGCCTAATGAAACAAGCCGATAAGACTCTTTAAGGTAATATGATAAGTCGTTATCAGTATCATCGTTGCTTTCGTAGTGTTGTATCCATTTCATTCCACGAGAAGCAAAATACGGTGCAGGCTTATAGCCAGGTATTTCACTGAGAAAATGAAAATTCAGTTCAGATGTTTTAAAAATAAAGGCTGGTTTATCACCTTCTCCCAACCCTCCTCCCAATCCGCCGATAGCAAAAACCTTTCCGCCGACTTTCCATACATGAGAGTTATGCCATTGGACCACATATGAGGTTGCTTCTAATGCGCGACAGAAATCATTAAATTCTTTATAGTTCATATTGTCGATCTTCGTTTGTATAGTCTATTGGCTATAGAGCCCATTATATGGACTTATAAATATATGAGCTCGCTTTATATTTTAGCGATAACGCGCATATAACCTACTGGCTAAAAATACGCCAATAAGCATTTCAAACCATGCGATTGGGACCAAAGTAACTGCCATTTCCCACGTTCCTAATCCTGAGTTTACAGACCCTATCCAAAAAACACCCAGCGTTGCCATGCAAGTAACAGTGGCTGATATAACGATCGATTTTACATTCTGACCAAAGCTTTGAGCGCACAACCAGTAAATAAATACCAAGGTACTCGCCAGTATCGTGTCCCATATTCCCCATATCAATGCATTACTGACAGCCATTGGTCCAACGACTAACTTTCCGGCATAGAAGGCCTCCATCATAGGAAACGCGACTAAAATAGCTCTTGCTACCTCGGCAACGTGGATCCAAATACTCGTTAGTAACATAACGACGATAAATTGCTTAAATTTTAATGTGTTATTCATAAATATCGTGTCTATTCTGATTTTTTATGGCTAATTAAAAGATAGATTCTGTAATGCATGCAACAATCTAAATTATTGAACTAAGAGTAACCAAAAATAGAATTCAAAGCATGATCAAGGACTGACTTTAATTCATCTTCAACCAGACCTACTTTTGCTTGAACAGCCAGCCCATAACTTACTGATAAAAGATAGTTAGTCAGTTTTTGAGCTGTTTGGCCTTGGGGCATATCCGTCTTCGCAATGCCAGACGCGAATAAACCTGTCAATGTTTGCTGAGTTTCTGTTCCTAATTTCTTCATATAAACAACCGCATCTTCTGGAAACGCAACACTATCTGATTCATTAACACTCTTTACAAGCAAACATCCACGGGGCGTTTCATCGCTGGTGAATAGCTCAATAAGTCCATAGAAACAAGCTTGTAACCGCGCTTTTAATGTTGCATCTGAGGGCTCTACTAGGTGTCTGTAGTTAACTTCTACATATTGTTTTTGATAATGTGCCAAAGCATCTTTGAACAATTGCTCTTTATTGACAAACGTTCCGTACAAACTCGACGTATTAATGCCAAGTTCAGAAGAAAGATTAGCAACAGAAGTACCCGAGAACCCATTGGCCCAAAATAACCGCATCGCTTTATCTAAAACGACTTCTTTATCAAACGCTCTTTTTCGTCCTGCTTTCACTCTGTGGCCCTTAAAAATAATATTAATTAACTCTATTTTGAAGCAGTCACTTCAAAATGTCAATTCGCCCTATTGACATTACAAAGTGATCGCTTCACAATTAACTCAATTCTGAAGCGATCGCTTCATAAGTATAAAATAAGTGAACTAAAAATGTTTAAAAAATTCGTACAAATTACTGCTCTATTCAACTTTCCAATCGCACTAGGCATGATTATTTCAGCGCTGATGGCACCTCAAGCAGACACGTTAATTATCACGGTGGTATTGGGCGTATCTTTTATGCTTATGGGCGCTGCGTTACTTTGGGCTACTTCAGACATTAAAACCCGTGCCCCTCTTATTGTTTGGAACGGATTGGTAAGAATGGTCGGCTTTATCATTGTTACATATGCCGCTTCATTAGGCTTGGCACCAAAGATCTTTGTCTATATTTCTGTCATGGATCTTATTACCGCCTTTGTTTACATCATTGGCAGTATGCGAGCATCCGAGCAGCCCTTTAAATCCCTATTTTTAGGCAAAACTCAGTAACTTATAAATTAATAATTTTAGCATTGATAACATTAACTTAAATAAACTACTTTTCAGGAGAAATATTATGACGATTAAAGCATTAAGAACACCAGAAGAAAGATTCTCTGTATTACCGGCCTTTCCTTACCAACCTAACTACATTGATGATTTAGCTGGTTTTGAGTCTTTACGCATGGCCTACATCGACGAGGGTGATTCCTCATCTGAAAACACTTTTTTATGTTTACACGGTGAGCCTTCATGGAGCTACTTATATAGAAAAATGCTTCCTATATTTACGGGCGCTGGTCATCGTGTTGTTGCGCCTGATTTGTTTGGCTTTGGTCGTTCAGATAAACCCGTTGATGAATCGGTTTATACCTTTGATTTTCACCGTGATAGTTTAATGCGATTAATTGAACGCCTTGATCTGAAAAATATTACGTTGGTCTGTCAAGACTGGGGCGGAATTCTAGGGTTAACAATCCCAATGGATATGCAAGATCGATTCAAAAATTTGATTGTTATGAACACGGCAATATCGGTGGGTGAAACCGCCCCTGAAGGGTTTTATCAGTGGCGAGATTTCTGCGCAAATGCCCCTGAAATACCAGTCGGTGGTTTATTTGCCTGTGACGCAGGGCCAGCCGTATCTGTGATGGATGTTATAGCTTACGATGCGCCATTTCCAGATAACAGCTATAAAGCAGGCGTAAGACGCTTTCCCGCCATGGTGCCTGTCGAGCCAACGATGGATGGTGTTGAGCACGGAAAACGCGCAAGAGAGTTTTGGTCAAAAGACTGGAACGGTCAAAGTTTCATGGCGATAGGCATGAAAGATACAGCTTTAGGCGAAGGCCCAATGGAGTACTTAAGAAGCTTTATTAAAGGCTGCCCTGAGCCCTTAAAAATTGCAGAAGCAGGACACTTTGTTCAAGAATACGGTGTTGAAATTGCAGAAAAAGCGCTTGTTCACTTAGAAATGAATAATAAATAGGCTATATCCAATGAATACAAATATAGAAAATAAAGTGATTGTTATAACGGGTGCAAGCAGTGGTTTAGGTGAAGCAACTGCGCGTTTTCTGGCTCAAAAAGGTGCTAAAGTCGTATTGGGTGCGCGTCGTAGTGAAAAACTAGCAGCTATCGTAAATGATATTCGTGCTGAGGGTGGCGAAGCTGAATATGTCACGATGGATGTCACCAAATCCGATCAGGTTAAAATGCTTGTCGACAAGGCGATTGAGACTTTTGGACGCTTAGATGTCATGGTCAATAATGCCGGCTTGATGTCAATTGCTCCGATGGCTGAGGTTAAGGTTGATGAATGGGATCGCATGGTCGACATTAATATCAAAGGGGTACTTTACGGTATCGCCGCTGCACTTCCCGTGTTTACCAAACAAAATAGTGGTCACTTTATTAATCTCGCTTCCGTTGCTGCACATAAAGTTTCACCGGGTTCGGCTGTCTATAGCGGTACAAAATTTGCGGTTAAAGCGATAACAGAAGGATTGAGAGCGGAAGTGGGTGGCAATATACGTACAACGCTATTATCACCTGGCTTAATTGATTCTGAATTAAAATTCGGTAGTTCGGATGAAGCCACCTCTCAATTTGTTCAAGATATTTATAAAGTCGCTATTCCAGCGTTATCTATTGCTAAAGCTGTCGCCTATGCGATTGAACAACCAGATGATGTCGATATTAACGAAATTATTATCAGACCAACAATTCAAGACTTCTAATCTAATGTGAGTTGATCCTGCCTTTTTTGTATTTTGTTTGGCAGGTCAACGTGAAACAGTTGCTTTAAAAGGTATAAAAAATGAAAAAAACACTCATTATTGGCGCTAATGGCCAGATTGGTAAAATAGTGGTTGAGTTGCTTCACAATCAGGATCGCCCAGTGCTCGCAATGGTTCGTAGCAAACAACAAGCTGAGAAGTTAGAAAATATGGGTGTAGAGGCTGTTGTTGGCGATCTTGAAACTGATTTTGAACACGCTTTTAAGGACTGCGATAAAGTAGTATTTAGTGCAGGTTCTGGCGGTAATACAGGCGACGATAAAACACTTCTAATAGATTTATGGGCAGCAAAAAAAGCAGTTGATTATTCTTTAAAGGAAGGTATACAACATTTTGTAATGGTAAGTGGTTTAGGCGCACAAGACCCTGACGAATTTGAATCAGAAATAAAACCCTATTTGGTGGCAAAGTATTTTGCCGATCAGTACCTATTATCCAGTGGCCTAAATTACACCATTCTTAGACCGGGACTCCTTACTAATGATAAAGGCAACGGGCTCATAACAACCACGCGTTCGACTTCTACGAATGATTTATTCATTAGCAGAGAAGATGTCGCTAAATCAATAGAGTATTACATTAATCGTGACGAAGTCAGTAACCAGATATTTGAACTTTATCATGGTAATGAAGTAATTAGCTCGGCATTAACCGCTAGCAATTAATTTATAACCAACGATTCGCTAACCACTATAAAATAATATATTAGCGAAAGAAGCTATTAATATTAGAGTTTTAAATAATATGCAAAACTACCTTCAAGAAATAGAAACAATCACTTCTAAAGCAGGTGAAACCGTTCCTTTACAAAGA
>NZ_WTKW01000193.1:0-8185 GCF_011378745.1 Pseudoalteromonas sp. Z1A6 | reverse complement strand
GTTTTATTTTATTTAACTATATATAAAACATAGGGTTGTGGAGGTTTTTTTGAAATTAAATAATAGTAATGATTTGTTTACAGCAATAAATGAATAAAATGTGTAAAAATCGTTAGTGCAGTAATAGTTAGAGTACTAATAGTATTATTTTAATACAAAAGTACACTAAGCCTGCAATTGCTTAGTGCTCTAATAAATTTATATCGAGAGTAAGCTTTGCGGTTTTATCGTTTTAAAGCGCTTGGTTTGAAAGGTTAAGTTTTGAAAGGTCAGGCATTATTAATAACGCCTTTAAAAAGGAGGGGGTAACGTCTTAGTCTATTGCCAATATAGTCATCAGCTAAAATTTGCTGGCAAATAAAATCAATATCTTCGCTTGCTTCAAAAACCCAATCAAAGCGCTCTATAGCCAGTAAAAAACCCCGCTTTAAATGAGTTTGAGCACGGTATTGTTCTAAATTGTCTTGAATAATTGAGACTTTGCTTGGATCAGCTTTAAGCTCTTCTACTACTTGGTCTATAAAAGTAGTATTGAGCTTACTGGTAGGGCGGTGTCTGCATTTTCGTGGGTGCATTAGCTCTCGTTTGCAATGTTGTATAATTTTTTCAAAAAATCATCTTTATTTTTTTCGTGTTCGTAGTCTAGATGATAAGTATTATGAAAACCAAAGCGTAATTCAACACCGCTTCCCTGCAAATATACAGTGTAACCATCTACATCTGAATAAGCAGTAACGCCTTGATAATGTTTACCTTCGTCAGTCATTTCGCCTTTTTGAATGATGCGTTCATACACGGCTAAAATCTGTTTGTTGTCAATTTCGTTTTTCATACTTCACCCTTTTATTTAATACCTCATACGATAAGGATATGAGGGTCGATCATCTTAAAAACAATAGCTAAAAATGTGTGATATTGCTTTGTAATTTAGCCTTTTTAAATTATGCTCAAAATTCATTTAATGTTGAGCTTACACCATGATAGACAAGGCGTTACTACTAAAAACTCGTGAGTTATCGGATCAATTAATTGCATTGCAAACGCCAATTAGGATACTCGATGCTATTAATTGGGATAAACAAACTAAAGAGGAGTTTTTTAGACAAAAATGTCAAAAAAATCCACTTATCGATCGTGCTTATTATCAACAGCGCGACCTTGGTTTTGTACCTAGCGAGTTACGCCAAGCGTTTTCTACTTTGCACCGTAACATTATTAACCAATTAGGGCAGTTGAATCCGATTGCTCAATATATGGGAAAAATGTGCACTGAATATAAAACTGTATTAAGCATGCTTGAGTACCGTGGTACGCCAGAGTTTCATGATTTATCGGTGGAGCTATTTGGTCACCCTAAAGATTTATTTCATGCGGGTGAGCCATCACTTTCTGAACTCGCTAACATGTTAGATAAACCGCTGCAAAATTTACTCATAGCCGACATATTGCCCGACGATCCTAAAAATATTGATGCTGTAGACGCTGTGCGTATTTTGTCTGAGCAAGTAAATAGCAGTATGGCAGGGATAAATGTAGAGGTAATGCTTAGCGATGGTATTGTTAGTGATGCAGCCGCCGGTGCTAATAATATAAAGCTTAATCAAGATGTTAAGTTTTCGCAGCGTGAACTTGATATTTTAGAAGTTCACGAAGGGTGGATACATGTAGGCACCACTCAAAATGGTTTAGCACAGCCTTATTTAACGTGTTTGAGTAAAGGCACGCCAAGCTCCACTATTACCCAAGAAGGCTTAGCGGTATTAACCGAAATTATTACATTAAAATCGACCCCAAGGCGTTTATCTAAATTAGTTAACCGGATTCAAGCAGTTACAAAGGTAATAGATGGCGCTGAGTTTGTAGACATTTACCGTGATTACGTAGCGCAGGGTTTATCAAAAGATGACAGCTACACACTCGCGCAGCGTGTGTTTAGAGGTAGCACGCCAACAGGCCTGCCTTTTACAAAAGATATTGCCTACATCAAAGGCTTTGTACTGGTATATAACTTAATTCGTGTGGCAATACAGCTAGGTCGAATCGATAGACTCCCTTTATTACTGGTAGGTAAAATATCGATAGATGATTTTAGATTAATATCGCAGCTTCATGATTTAGGTGTAATAGAGAGCCCACAATTTGTGCCACCACACTTTAAAGATTTACGTGGTTTGACAACGTGGTTGAGCTTTGGCCGCTTTATTGGTGACTTATCGTTTGAAAAGTTAGAAAACGATTATAAACCGTTATTTTTATAATTAATCAACATAACTTACCGACTTGAATCTGCCCAACATAAAAAAAGCCCATAATGGGCTTTTAAAATAAAGTACTTTAGGTTTTGCTATCGAGCGTTGGTGCTTTCAAATATTTTGTCAGCTGAGGCTGCAACAAAACCAGTATAAAGCTCACCGTCGGCTTTAGGGTAACGAATAGCAAACTCATAAAAACAGCTAGGGATGCTCATATCACCGTCACTAAAGGTAACAGAGTATTCATCAGCAAGTGTTGACGATTGCTCTAGTAACACCTCTGGTGAGCCTTTAACTTCGCCGCCTGATGTATTAAGCGAAAAGCCAGCATCTTTCAGAGCTTGATTAACATCATGAATATTATCAAACTTAGCAAGCGTATTAATATTTACAGTAAAGTGGTTAGCACGGTAACCCCACGCCGACATCCACGCTGCATATTCACTCTCAGCAAGCAGCTGTTTGTAAGTATCGGTGCTTACTTGCCAATGTGTGCCTGAGTATAAAAAGTTATCTGCTGTTACGGCGCTTTCGTCAATTTTACTTACCATATCGCTTACGATGGCTTGTAACTCAGGTGAGCATTTTTCGACTAATAACTCAGAGATAAACACTTTTGGCTGATTTGGATCGCTATGCTCGTAGTGCTTTGCGTAGAGTTTTTTAGCTTCAAAGTGGTATTCACCACATTCTTTGTAACCAATCGCTAAAAAGTGAGCCGCGAGTTTTTCAAGGCCGACCTTTTCAATATTAAATGTACGCAGTGCAATATGATCGTTAATAATGTCATCTTTTTGCGTTGACCCTAAAAGGTCATGAATTTTGTCTGCCGATGGAGTTACGTTTAAGTAGTTTCCCCAAAGGTTATTAAATAATGTGTTTACATCAGTATGCATATCAAATCCTTAAATCTTAAAATTTGGTTTTATTGCTTATTCAATTATTAAGCCCGGCGCTAGGGTTTGCGGTAAGCTCACTTTGTCTGATTCAACAGACGCTACAGGGTATGCGCAATAATCAGCGGCGTAATAAGCACTTGCTCTGTGATTACCACTGGCACCAATACCGCCAAATGGAGCTGCGCTTGAGGCACCCGTAATAGGGCGATTCCAGTTAACAATACCGGCGCGAATACGCTTTAAAAAGTGAGTGTAATCATCTTCACTATCGCTAAGTAAACCAGCTGATAAGCCAAAGCTTGTGTTGTTGGCTTCAGCAATGGCGCTGTCAAAATCGTCAAAGCGATATACTTTAATCAGCGGTCCAAAATGCTCTTCATCTGGCATGTCGGTAACGTGTGTTACATCAATAATACCCGGGCTTACAAAACCTGTGCCTGGTTTTAATTGCTTAAGTTCAACAAGGATTTGCGCGCCTTTTGATACTAATTCACTTTGCGCAGCAACCATGCCTAATGCTGCTTTTTCGCTTATCATTGCACCCATAAAAGGCTGCTCTGTAGCAAAGCTGTCATCTACAACTATGTTTTTAGTCGCGCTTATTAGCTTTTCTAAAATAGCATCGCCATTGAGCGACTTTTCAATAAATAAGCGGCGTGCACACGTACAGCGCTGGCCTGAGGTAATAAAACCAGATTGAATAATATCGTGCACAGCAGCGCTTACATCACTCACGTCTTTTACAATCAGTGGATTATTACCGCCCATTTCAAGCGCTAAAATCTTACCAGGGTGTCCAGCAAATTGCTTATGTAATAAGTGACCTGTGTTTGAGCTACCGGTAAAAAACAGGCCATCTATATCTTTATGAGAGGCAAGTGCTTTACCTGTTTCAATTTCACCTTGCACAAGGTTAATAACACCTGCAGGTAAGCCCGCTTTTAGCCAAAGTGAAAGCGTAAATTCTGCAACGTGCGGAGTAAGTTCTGATGGCTTAAATACCACGGTGTTGCCTGCTAAAATTGCAGGAACAATATGCCCGTTTGGTAAATGCCCAGGAAAGTTGTACGGGCCAAAAATAGCAACAACGCCATGCGGTTTGTGTCTAATAAACGCTTTAGCACCAGGCATTGGGTTTTCGGTTGTACCTGTACGCTCATGGTATGCTTTTACAGATATAGCTACTTTACCTGTCATTGCGCCCACTTCGGTACGGGTTTCCCATAATGGCTTACCTGTTTCGCGTGCAATTATGGTCGCAAATTCTTCACTGTGTTCTTTTAATTGAGCTGCGAAGTTTTCTAAAATGGCTATACGCTCTTCAAGCGGCTTATCTGCCCATTGTACCTGTGCTGCTCTGGCTGCTTTTATAGCTGAATCTACTTGCTGGGCGTTTGCGCCATTACCTTGCCATACCACATCGGCATTACTTGGATTGATTGACTCAAATGCTGGACCAAGGCCCACATGCCATTGGTTATTAATTAGGTGTGTATTCATAAATAATTTACAGGCGGAAAAATCGCGCTGCATCTCCTTGGCTTAAATTAAGCGCCTTAGCCACATCTTGGCTAATGACGAGAGTATGTTTTGCATGATTGTAATGTGCGTCTTTGGTAAAGGTTGCTCTAAAGCCACTTACGCCTTGATTACATACAGCCAACGTATCTGAGCTATTTTGTGATATGTGATCAAGCTCACCAATTGTTATAGGGCAAACTTGAGAGTCGCGAATACTGCGAATATTACCAAGTTTTGCTTCAACCGTTGGACCTGCGTCAAATAAGTCAACGTAGCCTCTGTGCTCAAAACCTTCTTTTTCGAGTAGCTTTAGCGCAGGTTTTGTTTTTTCATGCACATGCCCAATAACTGCTTGGGCTTTTTTGCTAAGCAAGTTCACATAAATAGGGTATTTAGGCATTAACTCGCTAATAAATACCTTATCGCCTAAGCCCACTAAGTGATCCGCTTCTGGAAATTCGATACTAAAAAAATGCTCTTGAAGCCATTGCCAAAAAGGTGAGTGCCCATCTTCGTCGCTAACACCACGCATTTCTGCAATAACAGTATCGGCAAAACGCTCGCTATGCTGCGCCATAAACAAAAAGCGTGAACGCGATAAAAATCGACCCGTTAGCCCTTTGCGGCTATTTTCGCGCAAAAACAATGTGCATATTTCAGAGCAACCTGTGTAGTCATTACACATACTTAAAATATCAACGGTGTTGTATACATTTAAAGTAGGCGAATGATGTACGGTTTTACCTAAATGATAATGATACAAAGGTACCGACAAGCCCACTGCAGCTTCAATTGCTGTAGTGCCAACAACTTCGCCTGTTTCACTGTCTTCTAAAACAAATAAATAGCTTTCATCAAGTGGTTGATTAATGTTTTTGGCAAAGCTTTTTTCAGCGCGTTCAATTTTTTCTTTTAGCTGTGCATCATCAACAGGTAAAGAGGTAAATCCATGGCCTGATTCAATCGCAATTTGTTTAAGTGCGTCAAAATCATTGGCAGTAATAGGACGTAATACTTGCATTTATTGCTTGCTCCAATAGCACGCCTGTAGGCGTGCTAACTTAAACTATATTAACCGTTTACTACATCGCTAACGGCTTTTTCAAAGCGCGCTAAGCCTTCTTTAATATCTTCAAACGGGATAACTAAAGATGGCGTAAAGCGAATTACATTTATGCCAGCTACAAGGTTCATTAAACCATTATTAGCACTTGCTACTAAAAAGTCGCGTGCACGGCCTTCAAATTTGTCATTTAATACTGCGCCAATTAATAAGCCTTTACCGCGTACTTCACTAAACACGTTGTATTTTTCGTTAATTGCATTTAATCCGTCACGGAATAACTGTTCGCGCTCTTTAACACCATTTAGTACATCAGGTGTATTTACGGTATCAAATGCCGCTTCGGCTACGGCACAAGCAAGTGGGTTACCACCGTAAGTAGAACCGTGCGTACCAATTTTTAAATGCTCAGCAATGTGTGTGCGAGTGATCATAGCGCCAATTGGAAAACCACCACCTAATGCTTTTGCCGTTGTTAAAATATCAGGTACAACTCCTAAGCCTTCGTAAGCGTATAAATCGCCTGTGCGACCAACACCTGTTTGTACTTCATCAAAAATAAGTAGCGCGTTATGTTTAGTACAAAGTTCACGTACTTTTTTAGCAAATTCATCTGTTGTTGAAATAATACCGCCTTCACCTTGCAACGGTTCCATCATAACTGCACATGTTTTATCGCTGATCAGCGCTTCAAATGCAGCAATGTCGTTAAAGTCACAATGTTCTATGTCAGCAGGTTTTGGACCAAAACCATCAGAGTAAGCAGCCTGTCCGCCAACGGTTACGGTAAAGAAAGTACGACCGTGAAAGCCTTTATTAAATGCAATTATTTGCGATTTTTCAGCGCCGTACACATCAAGTGCAAAACGACGGGCTAGTTTAAGCGCCGCTTCGTTTGCTTCTGCACCTGAGTTTGCAAAGTAAACTTTGTCAGCAAATGTTGCTTCAACCATTTTTTGAGCTAAACGAAGTGCTGGCTCATTAGTCATAACATTCGATAAATGCCAAATTTTTTCGCCTTGCTCTTTTAATGCTTTAACTAATGCAGGATGACAGTGACCCAAACAGTTAACGGCAATACCACCTGCAAAATCAATAAACTCGTTGTTATTTTGATCCCACACACGAGAGCCTTCGCCACGAACAGGAATAATAGCTGAAGGGTTATAGTTTGGTACCATTACGTCGTTAAATAAGTCTCTTGTTACTTGCATTTTGTACACCTAAATTGAATGGGCTTAGATAAATGATTCGCTGCTAAATTAAAGAAGAATATAACCTTTATTCTTCAGCAAACACGTTATTATTTCTTGTAGGGGTCATTATCGAAGGTTAACAGTTAAATTTGCAGTGCTATTTTGTGAAAAATGGTTAGAATAAAAGTCAAATTAACGAAATAAATACGCATTATGATAACTCTACAAGATGAAAAGCTACTTTCTGTACTAAAAACAAACGCTAGAGCCAGTATTTCTGACCTTGCTCGCATGCTCGATTTATCTCGTTCAACAGTACAAAGCCGTATGCTTAAATTAGAAGAAACGGGTGTGATTAAAGGGTATAGCGTTGATTATGGGGATGACTATTTAAGTAAAATGGTATCAGCTCATGTGTCTATTAAGGTTAAGCAAAAGTTAACGACAAAAACGAACATAGAGCTTAAGCAAATAGATGCAATTTCTCAGCTCTATGCCATAAGTGGTGAGTTTGATTTAATTGCTGTGGTACAAGCGCAAAATCTAGAGCAGCTTAGTCATTTGCTAGACGATATAGGTAATCTTGATGGAGTAGAGCGCACTACATCGTCTGTTATTTTAGAGACCAAATTTAAGCGATGAGCCAAAGTACTTATAATTCCAATGCAGCAAGTTATTTTGTTGCTGTATTGGTGGTTGTAGGTGTTGTTTTTGCTCTTTTAATCACTTCTTTCGTTGCTTCATCTAATTTAATAAAATAAGCATTACCGCCTATGCCTTTAAATTCTTCATCTGTAAATACAATCGTGTTGTCATCAAAAAAGGTGACGGCTTCTTTTTGAGTAACAATTCCTAAATCTATTTTTGATACATCACCAGAGAAAAACTTATCACCTTTAAAGTTTTCAAATAACCAAAGGCTGGTTGAATCAAGTAACACTAATTTTTTACGATCGGGGCTGAGTGCTGCAGAGGTTATCCAGCAGAGTTTTTCAAGCGTGGTACACGTTTTAAAAGAGTCAACTAACTCAGCATCAAAATTTGCTGCATGATCCCCCACTTTATACACTTTAGTAATGCCATCGAAAGGTTCTGTACGATTTTTAGTAAATAAATATAAATGACGACCGAGTGCTACAAATGCTTCTAAATCAAAATTACGATTATTAGGTTTTATTGGAGTTCCATCCATTTCAGGATAGGTAAATTTGATTATTTCGGCTTGAGTAGTGTCGCCTTTAATATCAATAGGGT
>NZ_WTKW01000192.1:0-8218 GCF_011378745.1 Pseudoalteromonas sp. Z1A6 | reverse complement strand
CTTTAGTCGGGCTTTTTATTTGTTTAATAAATAAGTACATTAGATTGGTACATCACCATTTAAAGAGCGAATACAATGAGTGTAGAACAACAAGAAATAGCCCAATACGTTTGTTTGCAAGCGCCTTTTACTATGCTTGATAGCAGCGCATGCGAATATTTTGTAAATCATCTTGATATTATTTACCTCACCCGCGAAAACCAAACTCAGTGGTTACAAAGTGAAAACCCTAAACTGTTTTTAATTCGCTCTGGTTTGTATGACCTAGTTGATGGTAAGGGTGATGTTGTTACACGCTTAGCGCAAGGTGACTATTTTGGTTTTCCGTCGCTGTTAACCGGTGAGGCAATTCAAAATAGGTTGGAAGTACAAAAAGAGGGCATAGTGTATATGCTCTCTCAAACGCACTTTGATTTTTTACGCAGAGAATATAAATCGTTTGAGCAATACTTTGTACGCGCTCATGCTAACCGGTTGCTGTCATCGCATTATAAAAGTAAAAACGATAGTTGGTCTGAACGTAAAATATCAGAGCTGATGACCCGCACCGCCATTACGCTTTCGCCCGATGCAAGTATTAGGCAAAGCGCTAAAAAAATGAAAGAGCATGGCGTATCGTCAATAATGATAACGCAGCACGCGCACTTAGTCGGGGTGGTAACCGACCGCGATTTACGAAACCGAGTACTTGCCGACGAGGTAGATCCACAAGACGCAGTAAGCAGTATTATGACCGCCAAACCTAAGTTTATATTTGAAAATAACAGGGTGTTTTCGGCGCTGCACTTAATGCTTAAATACAATATTCATCATTTACCCGTGCTTGACGAAAATCATAACCCAATAGGGATGATAACCAGCACCGATTTACTACGCCAACAAAAAAGCGACCCCGTACAGCTTATTGGGCGCATATATAAAGCGCATACTGTTACTGATTTAAAACGCTACGCAAAAGAAATCCCCGAACTTTTGCGTGGTTTTTCGTACAACATTGACGACATATCGCTAATTGGTAAATTACTCAGTGGTTTAACCGATGCGCTTACATCGCGCCTTATTCACTTATTTCAAGAAGAGCATGGCGCAGCGCCAACCAGCTTTAGTTTTATTTGCTTTGGCTCGCAAGCACGCGAAGAACAAACCCTGCATTCAGATCAAGACAACGGCTTATTACTCCCTAACGACTTAACCACCGAGCAACACGCTTACTTTAAAAGCATGGGAGAGTTTGTATGTGAAAACTTAGTTGAGTGCGGCATTAGGCGTTGCCCAGGTAATATTATGGCAAGCAGCGATGAGTGCCGTATGAGCGTAAACGACTGGAGCGAGCGCTTTTTTAAATGGATAAAAAGCCCCACACCCAATGCAATGCTTAACTGTAAGATATTTTTTGACCTGCGATTTATTGAAGGTTCAAACGCTTTATACACGGCTTTTTGCGAGCAACTAATTCGTATATCGCGTAACGACTTATTCTATGCCGCAATGGCAACCGACATAAGCAGCAACAGCGTGCCAATTGGTTTATTTAATAAATTTAAAACCGAAAAAACAGATCAAAATAATAAATACATAGATTTAAAAAAACGCGGCGTCGTAATTATAAATGACATAGTGCGGTTATACGCTTTAAAAGCTGGTATTAGGCGCGCCAACACGCAAGAGCGGTTGGACGCACTACTAAAACATAAACTGATCAGCAAAGAAGATATATACAACCTAAAAGACTGCTGGCGGTTCTTAACGCAGCTTCGCTTGAGTACACAAATAAACGAAGAGGGCTTACCGAGTAATTGTATTAATCCTAATAAATTAAACTCACTAGAGCGCCATCAACTAAAAGAAGCGTTTTACCTTGTTAAACAAGCGCAGCAAGCCGCCGCGTTTAAGTTTGCTCGCGGCAGTTTATAACGATGGATTACTAACATGGTAAAAAAGCTGCTCACTCGGTATTTAAAGCGCCGTAAATTACTAGGTAAAAATGCCTTACAACAACGTTATTTGGTGATTGATTTAGAGCTCACTGGCCTTGATGCAAAACAGCACGAAATTGTATCGGTAGCGTGGGTGATAATAGATAACCAATGTATAAAAATGAGCGAGTCGCAGCACCTTATAAATAAGGACGTAAAAAGCCTTGAGCAAAGTCCTGTTTTTCATGGAATTAGCGATGATGCTATAACAAAAGGACAGAGCTTGTGCAGTATATTAACGCAATTGAGCTGCCATTTTAGCGACTGTATTTTAGTGTTTCATAATGCCATGCTCGATTGGGGGTTTTTAAAAATAGCGCTTAAAAATGCCAATATAACAATACGGCCTAAACTGATACTCGACACACTGCATATTGAGCAAAAGCGCTTACTCCATCATTCAACTGAAATAAAACAAGATGATTTAACCCTTAATGCATGCCGCACACGTTATGAGTTACCAAGCTATCATTGCCATCATGCACTGACTGATGCACAAGCAACCGCTGAGTTACTGCTAGCCCAGTGTCATCAAATAAGCTGTGGCAAAGAGCTAAAAGTAGCTGAGTTGACGTAGGTTAGCTGTAGGCGGGGCTTTATGCCGGGCGAGATAAACTCCCGCCTACAATAAAGAGCAGTTTACTTTTATTGTTATCCGTATGACTATAGGTACAGTTACGTAGTCATTATTTAGCTAATTACTCCAAGGAACGAATATGAAACTCATTACTGCCATTTTCTTAACCTTATTCCCACTCATCACTTTTGCTAATTCAAGCTTACCTGCTAATCGCCATATTGCAGTGCAGGGTACTGCTGAGGTATTAGCAAAGCCCGATATGGCTAAGATTTCTTTTGAAGTAATAAGCTTTAAAGACAAATCACTTGATGCAAAACGTGATGTTGATGACCGAGTAAATTTGTTACTTAAAGGATTAAGCAAGTACGGTGTTAAGGAGACGGATGTTTCTGCTACAAGCCTGTTAACTTACAATGATGACGACAAGTTTAATGTCGAGAGCGGTACAGCAATTAATGCAGGATATGTAGCAACAAGAACACTTAAAGTAACATTAAGAAATATTGAAAAGTTGAATGATTTTATCGATTTTGCATTAAGTGTAAAAATTAATGAACTGACGAATATTGAGCTTATGTCTTCAAAAGCCGCGCAGTTAGAAGCTGAAGCAACACAAGGCGCAATAGATAACGCTATAGTTAAAGGGGGTAAGCTTGCTAAAGCATTTGGCGCAGAGCTTGGAAAAATTTACAGCATTAATTCAAATTCTAACCGTTCAAGTTATGGTTATGGCGCAGATAATTTTGAGAGAATAGTTGTAACCGGTTCTAAAGTTACTAGAAATCCATTTGAGCAAGGTAGATACCTGCAAGAAACTATTACATTTAAATCATCAATAAACGTGGTGTTTGATTTAGAAGTAAATGAATAAGTTAAAATTTTCATTTCAAATACATTTTCATAATGTAAGCTGGCTTTAAGTTTTTGATTAATTTGAAGGTAGCCATATTATGAGCGATGAAAATAACACGTTAAAAGCACAAACTGAGGCAAAAATAGCCGCAGGGCGTAAAGGTAATCCTGATTTTATGAAAGGTGTTGATGAAACGATTGCACAAGCAAAAGCGTTTCAGCAAGGTGCTAATGCACTTGATTTAAACCAAAGCGCACCAAGTTTTGAGTTACCAAATCAACATGGTCAATCGGTGCAGTTAACCGAGTTACTTGCACAAGGCCCTGTGGTTATTACTTTTTATCGTGGTAATTGGTGTCCGTACTGTAATTTACAACTGAAAGCACTGCAGTCACGTTTACCTGAAATTCATGCTTTAGGTGCGCAGCTGGTGGCTATTAGCCCGCAAGTACCCGATGGCTCAATGAGCGAAAACGAAATAAGTAAAATGGATTTTGTAGTACTGTCGGATCAAAATGCGGATGTAGCAGCAAGCTACGGCGTAGCATGGCAAGTACCTACATTTTTACTAGAGCATATGCGAGTAGACCGAGGCCTAGATTTAGAGTCGCTGAATAACGGAAATGGCAGTATTTTACCTATTCCTGCCACCTTTGTTTTAGATAAACAAGGTAAAGTGACTTGGCGCTATGTTGATGTTGATTACCGTACTCGCTCTGAGCCAGAAGATATAATTAATGCATTAAAAAAACTAGTTTAAAAAGCTTAATTTACAAGGCTTAATCTAAAAGCCCAGAGCCATTAAAGAGCTTGCAACGCGTAAGCTCTTTACTCTTAATTTAAAGTTTCTAATGCTACCCTCTTATAATCATACTCAAGGTCGATTACAATACAGCCATCTAAAAGGCGTATTGCCTTTATCTGCACGCTAAAAGAGTGGATTTTATATTTCATGGCAATCAAACTTGCAATTAATGGTTTTGGTCGTATTGGTCGAAATATTGTCCGCGCGTTATACGAGTCTGGTTTGAGCGACGATATAAAAATTGTTGCGATTAACGAACTTGCTGATCCTGAAGCTATTGCTCATTTATTAAAATACGACACATCCCATGGTCGTTTTTCTTTTCCTGTAAAACTTGGTGAAGACACCATTAGTGTTGCAGGCGATACCATTGCACTTTTTTGTGAAGAAAACCCAATTGAATTACCTTGGCAAACGCTCGATGTAGACGTTGTACTTGAATGTACGGGTGTTTATCACTCGCGTGAACATGCGCAGTTACATATTACCGCAGGCGCTAAAAAGGTGTTGTTTTCGCATCCGGCCGATAACGATGTTGATGCTACGATTGTGTATGGCATTAACGACGATGAGCTTAAAAACGAACACACAATTGTGTCTAACGGCTCGTGTACAACTAACTGTGTTGTGCCGGTTATTAAAGTATTAGATGATGCATTTGGTATTGAGTCGGGCGCTATTACAACTATTCATGCGTCGATGAACGATCAACAAGTGATTGATGGTTATCATCATGATTTACGCCGTACTCGCGCTGCAAGCCAATCAATTATTCCAGTTGATACAAAGCTCGCCCGTGGTATAGACCGTATTTTACCTAAATTTAAAGGCCGTTTTGAAGCCATCGCCGTACGTGTACCGACTATAAATGTCACGGCAATGGATTTAAGTGTAACGGTTAATACCGATGTAGATTTAAACGCAGTAAATAACGCACTTAAAGCACAAGCAAAAGACCGCTTAGAAGGTATTTTAAGTTATACCGAAGAGCCGCTTGTGTCGGTTGATTTTAATCACGACCCACATTCTTGTATTATTGATGGCACACAAACACGTGTTAGTCACAAACGACTGATAAAGTTATTAGTATGGTGTGATAACGAATGGGGTTTTGCTAATCGTATGCTCGACACAGCGCGTGCTATGATGGCAGTGAATAAGTAATTTATTAATATAATAATTTTAAACGTATTTTTCAGGTTCAGTATCGTTAACTAAGGAGATGTTCATGTCGGTCATAAAAATGGCAGATTTAGATTTAAACGGCAAACGCGTATTAATTCGTGAAGATTTAAATGTACCAGTTAAAGCAGGTAAAGTGACGTCAGATGCGCGTATTCGTGCAGCACTACCTACTATTAAATTAGCGCTTGAGATGGGTGCTAAAGTAATGGTTATGTCACACATTGGCCGTCCTACGGAAGGGGAATATGATGAAGCGTTTTCGCTAGCACCTGTCGCTGATTACTTAAACGATGCCCTTGAGCAAACTGTACGTTTAGAAAAAGATTATCTAAACGGTGTTGATATTGCTGATAACGAAGTGGTTGTTTTTGAAAATGTGCGCTTTAACAAAGGCGAGAAGAAAAACGACGAAGCGTTATCTAAGCAACTTGCAGCACTGTGTGATGTATATGTAATGGATGCATTTGGTACGGCTCACCGTGCGCAAGCATCTACGCATGGCGTTGGCTTATTTGCTGATGTGGCATGTGCAGGTCCATTGTTATCAGCTGAACTAGAAGCGTTAGGCAAAGCACTTGATAACCCAGCTCGTCCATTAGTGGCGATTGTTGGTGGTTCTAAAGTTTCAACTAAGCTAACCGTTTTAGATTCACTTTCTAAAATTGTTGACCAATTAGTTACCGGTGGCGGTATTGCAAATACCTTTATTGCTGCATCAGGTAGCCCAGTTGGTAAATCGCTTTACGAACCAGATTTAATGGATGAAGCTAACCGCTTATGTGCAGCAGCGATTGCTAATAATGGTGAAATTCCGGTACCGACTGACGTAGTTGTTGGTAATGAGTTTTCTGAATCTGCTGTAGCTACGCTTAAAGATGTAAGCGAAGTAACAAGCGACGATATGATTTTTGATATTGGTCCTGATACAGCGAGCAAGCTTGCAAAAATTATTGCAAATGCGGGCACTGTTGTATGGAATGGCCCTGTTGGCGTGTTCGAGTTTGACCAATTTGGTAATGGCACACGTGCTATTGCACAAGCAATTGCTAACTCAAATGCGTTTTCAATTGCTGGTGGTGGTGATACCTTAGCCGCAATTGATAAATACGGCATTGCCGATAAAGTTTCTTATATTTCTACTGGTGGTGGTGCGTTCTTAGAGTTTTTAGAAGGCAAAAAACTTCCAGCAGTTGAAATGCTAGAGTCGCGCGCTAAGTAATTTTAGTAGCGTAAGGTGAGGGGGTAATAGCCCTTACCGACAATTAATTATTAAATACCTCTCACCCTAATTTAATAGTTAATTTAGACGGAATATTACTGCAAAGCAGTGGTTTTTCGTGGCGTTGTTATAACGCCAAACTAACACATCCGTTCAAACTAGATGGTAGGGAACTACTGTCGATAAATTGGAGAATACCCAATGGCTTTAATCAGTATGCGACAACTTTTAGATCATGCAGCAGAGCATGGTTACGGCGTACCTGCTTTTAACGTTAACAATCAAGAGCAAATGCGCGCAATAATGGAAGCGGCTGACAAAACAAACAGCCCAGTAATCGTTCAGGGATCAGCTGGCGCACGTGCTTATGCTGGTGCTCCATTTATTCGTCATATGATTTTAGCAGCCGTTGAAGAATGGCCACATATTCCCGTTGTTATGCACCAAGATCACGGCACATCGCCAGGTGTATGTCAGCGTTCAATTCAGCTTGGTTTTTCATCAGTAATGATGGATGGCTCGTTAATGAGCGACGGCAAAACTCCTTCAAGCTACGAATACAATGTAGAAGTAACGCGCGAAACTGTTGCTATGGCGCATGCTTGTGGCGTATCGGTTGAAGGCGAGTTAGGTGTACTTGGTTCACTTGAAACAGGTGAAGCTGGCGAAGAAGATGGTGTTGGCGCAGAAGGTATACTAACCACTGAGCAAATGCTAACAGACCCTGAAGAAGCGGCTGACTTTGTAAATAAAACACATGTTGATGCACTTGCAATTGCATGTGGTACTTCGCATGGAGCTTATAAATTTACTCGCCCACCAACAGATGACATTTTAGCGATTGACCGCATTAAAGCGATTCATGCACGTATTCCTAACACGCATTTAGTGATGCATGGTTCATCTTCAGTTCCTCAAGAGTGGTTAGAAATTATTAATCAGTACGGTGGCGAAATTCCAGAAACTTATGGTGTGCCAGTTGAACAGATTGTTGAAGGCATTAAGTTTGGTGTTCGTAAGGTAAATATTGATACCGATTTACGTTTAGCATCTACCGGTGCTATTCGCCGTCATATGGCGCTTAACCCATCTAACTTCGATCCACGTAAATACCTAGCTGAAGCTACAAAAGCAATGACAGAGATTTGTGTTGCGCGCTATAACTCGTTTGGTACTTCTGGTCAGGCTAGTAAAATTAAGCCAATTTCACTTGATGAAATGCACCTTAAATACTTAAGCGGCGAACTAGACCCTAAAATTAGATAATAGATCAATTTATAATTGATCATTTAAGCCAGTAACTTTGTTGCTGGCTTTTTTAATGTCAGCCCTTTTTATATTGCAGGTTACGGCTTCTATTGATCAGATCGCTGTACTATCAACGCCGTACTTTGGGATCACGCATTTACTAACACAGCCTTTTCGGATCATTACTTTACTAAGCCAAATACACTTTTTCGCTATTTTAGGCTCTGAGATAATTTGATCGTTATTTATTTGTATAAACAATCAACAACTTATGGCTTTGACTAGGTACAACTCTGATCTGAGAGTGGATCGGCTTGGTAAAAATCTGATCCTTTATTTTGGGCTTAGTAAA
>NZ_WTKW01000191.1:0-8228 GCF_011378745.1 Pseudoalteromonas sp. Z1A6 | reverse complement strand
AAAACCAAATATTTTTAAATCAAAAAACTTAGTCGCCACTGTATTTATAAATATCACAGCTAGAATGACAGGAATAAACGTTGAAAGTGAAAAGTTAACGTACTTTTCCATCAAGCTTCCCGCATAATTAGGCGAACCTAAGCTTAGCTCTTGCGTTAAGCGTGCTTTTTTCCAGCGGTACATTACAAACAAACACACCATTAAGCCATTAAGCGGTAAAATTGTGTCGTAAAATACATCAACAATAATATCAAAAAAGCTCTTATTAACGCCGCCATAACTGGTGAACGAAGTAAGGCTGTCAATCATACCAAACGACATTGTACATAAAATAGTAAGTACACCGGTTGAAAGTGTAAGGATGCCCAATGCTTTTTTACGGCTAATACCTTTACGGTCACTTAGTGTTGCTGTCGGTACTTCTACTATTGAAACAAGTGAAGTAATCGCTGCAAAAAATACTAATAAGAAGAATGAGAACGCAACAATAGACGCACCTACATAGCCAATATCATTTTGCAGTGCTAATAATATTTTAGGTAGGTATACAAAAATCATTGATACAGACGAGTCAGAAAGTGCTGATGGGTCTGTGTTTGGATCAAAGCTAAATATAGCGGGCAACACCATTAGGCCCGCTACAAACGCAACGAGTGAGTCCGTAATAGCGACCATTTTAGCGCTACTTACAATGTCATCTTTTTTAGAAATGTATGACGCGTAAGTCATTAATATACCCATACCCAGCGATAGCGAGAAAAACGCTTGGCTTAATGCGCCATTAAGTACACTTGCACTCATCTTAGAAAAATCAGGAATAATGTAGTATTTAACACCGGCCATTGCATTATCAAGCGTTAATACATAAGTAACTAAGGCAAGTAGCATGAAAAGTAAGGCTGGCATTAAAAATTTAGCGGCTTTTTCTATGCCTTGTTTAACACCACCTAACAAAATTAAGTTAACAATAATAACCACAACGGCCATATAGCCAAACACAGTGTAACTATTAATAAAAACACCAAAGTGGCCAGGATCTGCAAGTAAATCTAAATTACCGAGGCCTGTTTGCGTTAAGTAACCAAAAATCCAAACTGTAATTACCATATAAAACACAGCAATCATAAATGGTGTAAGCACCGCTAAAAAACCTGCTAGCTTCCATTTTTTATCGTTATTAGATAATAGCTTGTACGAACCAAGTGGATCTTTTTGAGCGTTACGACCCATTGCCATTTCAGCCATCATGACTGGTAAACAAATGAACACGACAAATAAAGCGTAAATTAATAAGAATGCGCCACCACCATTTTTGGTAGCAGAAACCGGAAAACCAACTAAATTACCAATACCAACAGCCGAACCTGCCGCTGCCATTATGAATCCGAGACGGGAACTAAATCGTTCTCTATTTTCGCTCATGCATAAAACCTTTTTATTATTTTGTATATTTCAGCGACTCTACCAGTGTTACACAGATATTTTCAAGCAATTACAGCTTAAAAATAAAATCGAAGTGTAAACCTGTGTAAATACGCTTTTAATTCACCAATTTTCAACGCTGTGGTAGTATTGCGTTAATCAAATTTAACAATTTTTATGAGATTCCTTATGTTGTACATGATTCACTCAACAGACGTTGAAAACAGCTTAGAGCTTAGAAAAGCAGCACGCCCGGCACATTTAGCACGCCTTAGTGAGCTTGATTCACAAAACCGTTTATTAACTGCGGGTCCGTTTCCGGCAGTCGATAGTGAAGATCCTCAAGAAGCAGGTTTTACCGGTTCATTAGTTGTTGCTGAGTTTGAATCAATAGAAGCAGCTCGAGAGTGGGCAGCAGCTGACCCTTACGTTGCCGCTGGCATCTATGAAAATACAATTGTTAAACCTTTCAAAAAAGTGTTCCCTGCTTAAAAGTGTATTAAACCCTAAGAGCGTGTGTTGCACTGTAATTCAGGGTTTGTTCACAAGATTTTAATTAAAATTACTGAGATAAAAGCGAATTTAGCGTTTTTACTTGAATTTTAGTAACTTAGTTAATTAAACTAAGTGGGTCTGGTCTAGGAGTTTTCCATTATGCGCGTATTATTAAGCCTCGGTTTTATTGCTTGTGTTAGCTTAGCTAACTTTGCTCAAGCAGCGACAGCCACCCAAGCATCTCATGCTGAGGTGGACAAAAAGAAAGCCGTAATACTTGCAAAGAAAACAATAGGCGGTAAGACCTTAAAAATTACCGAAAAAACAGATTTTTATACCGTACGAATACTTAAATCTGACGGCCACGTCGTTGATTTACATATAAATAAAAAAACCGGCGAAGTGAAAAAGGATTAACAAATGCGAATTTTAGTTATTGAAGACGATTTACATTTAGCAGATAACCTACGTAATGCTTTAGAAAAAGAACGTTACAGCGTGGATTTATGTCACGATGGTGAAGCAGGTCTTTTCCACATTACAGAATACCCGCTTGATATGGCCGTAGTTGATTTAGGTTTACCTAAAATAGACGGTATTGAGCTAATCAATAAAGCACGAGCACAAGGCATTACTATCCCTATTTTAATCTTAACAGCGCGCGATCGCTGGCAGGATAAAGTAGAAGGTTTAGATGCTGGTGCAGATGACTACCTTACTAAACCATTTCATGTTGAAGAACTTATTGCACGTTGTAATGCATTAATTCGTCGCAGTGCTGGTAAAGCAAATCCAGAAATGACTGCGGGTCCAATTAAAATTCATACACGTTCACAACAAGTATGGGTTGATGATAAAGAACTTAGCCTTACAGCTTACGAATATAAAGTACTTGAATACTTAATGGTAAATCCGCAAAAAGTAATTTCTAAATCAGAACTTACTGAGCATATTTACGACCAAGATTTCGATCTTGATTCAAACGTAATTGAGGTATTTGTACTACGTTTGCGTAAAAAGCTTGATCCAGAAGGCGTACTAAACCCAGTAGAGACACTACGTGGGCGTGGTTACAGGCTTAAAAGCCAGTGGTAATACCGCAAATATCGTTAAAAATAAGGCAAGGATTTATCCTTGTCTTTGTTTTATTAGTCGCACTCCCTATCTTATTTTATTCAATTGGCAAAGCGTATTACGCTTCACTGGTTGATGCGACAGAAAAAACCCTCGAGGCACAGCTCTACTCGCTAATATCTGAAGTCGACTTTACTGAGCATGGTATTATTATGCCCAGCACTATTTTAGCGCCTGAGTTAAACAGATTAAATTCAGACACCTACGCAATGATTTACCGCGATGATGACCCTGTTTGGAACTCAGAATCGGCTGTAAATTTAAACTATGTACCAGAGCAAATAGAAACCAAAGCCGGTGCCGCCGACTTCAGGCGCGTGGAGTATAATAATACCGCGTACTGGCAACTTAGCCTGACTGTAATTTTAAACAACATAGATCAATCAGAACAAGCTCGCTTTATATTAGTCAAACGTAACGACGCTCTACTTCGTATAATGGATGGCTTTAAGCAAACCCTTGTAGATTGGATGTTTATCATGGGGATTGCAATTGCAGGCCTAATGGCGATTGGTTTCATTTGGAGCGCTCGCCCACTCCAACGACTCGATAAAGAAATAAAAGCGATTGAATCGGGTGATATTCAAGAAATTAAAGGCCTCTACCCTGTAGAGCTGCAAACAATAAAAGCAGACCTAAACTTGCTACTTGAGTCGCAACAGCGCCAAAAAGAGCGCTACAGAGCCTCATTAAGCGACCTTGCTCATGCACTTAAAACACCGCTTGCAGTACTAAAATCAAGTCCATTGGCAAACGATGCCGATGCACAAGAACAACTCGACCGAATTAATGTGATGATCGAGCACCAATTAAAGCGTGCTGCAACCGGTGCATCAGACACGTGGAAAAAGCAAACACCTATTAAGCCTGTACTTGATTCAATACTCAGTGCTATGGCAAAAGTATACCGTGATAAAGATATTATTTTTACCTGCACCGTAACCGAAAAAGATTACTTTCTAGGTGACCAAACAGATTTAATGGAATTACTCGGTAACTTGATTGATAACGCCTGTAAAGCGTGTCGCTCGCAAGTAGAAATACAAGTAATCCAAAGTAAAACTCTGTGTATTGGAATTAGCGATGATGGCCCTGGTGTGCCAGAGGATAAACGTGAATCTTTACTTACACGTGGTACTCGCCTCGATACATACGAAAGCGGACACGGCGTAGGCATGGCGATTGTATCTGATTTAGTTAAGTCGTATAACGGGACACTTACCATTACCGATGCTGATAACTTAGCCGGCGCTCAATTTATCTTAGAGTTTAATTACAATGACAAAAAGTAACTATTTATTAAAACTTACTGCCATTGTGCTATTAACTACAAGCCAGTACAGCTTTGCAGATGAGGCATGTACTTTAGCCGCTAAAGCAACAACCGATGAAGCTAAGCGGTATATTCAATGCCTAGATAGCCAGATTGACAAAGCAAAGCAAGCACAAGGCAGTTGGATACAAAAGCGCAAATATGAGCTAACTAAATCACAAGAAAGCACAGGCAATACGCAAGTATTACCGTTATTTATGCGCAGCATTAAAAATAACGAAAAGTACCTTGAGAGTGCCTGCCAATGGCGTTACTTAATAAAACTTCCTAATGCGACAACAGCAGCCATTAGCTATAAACTCTGTGAAATTGAGCTTATAAATCAATTTACAGAATCACTAAAACACCCATTTTAACGTAACTTAAAGCACACTAAACTAGTTACGTTTATCTACTCGTTCCCTTTAGCCTACTTGACAATTTATTCATATCAAAACAAACTACCTACTAGTAGATTGCTAAATAGCTAATAGGTAAACAAATGACTAAACCAGTAATAATTATAGGTGGCGGACTGGCCGGCTTATACAGTGCGTATAAATTACAACTGCTTAATATTGAGTACTTATTACTGGAAGCCAAATCGCAATTAGGCGGCCGAATTTTTGCTGCGCAATCACCAATAAATAACGATGTTAGTTTTGATTTGGGTCCTACGTGGATATTTCCCCACCAACCAAAAATTCAAGCTTTAGTAAAGTCACTCCGCTTAAGTATATTTGAGCAATACAACAAAGGTGATGTGTTATATCAAGCGCCTAATTCCAAGCAACCTCAACAAATTGCAGGTGCTGGAGATATGCAACTATTTAGACTCAAACACGGCATGAATACTTTAATAACAGCCTTATACGAGCAACTTAATCCTGATTCAGTGTTATTAGAACACAATGTCACTGAGCTTAAAGAAGGTGATAATAACTGGCAAATTACGGTTAATCACTTAGGTAACATAAAGCAATTTACTACTGAAAAACTAATTTCAGCAATTCCTGCTCGTATGGTTACAACACACTTAACACCTGAACTATGGGCTACTCCAACGCTCATAAACCGCCTTAGTAGTGTACCTACATGGATGGCAGGACAAGCCAAATTTATAGCTACTTTTGAACATGCATTTTGGCGTGATAAAAACTTATCAGGACAATGCTTTAGTCGCGTAGGCCCTATGGTCGAAATTCACGATGCCAGTGCTGAAGATGGCAATTACGCCGCATTATTTGGCTTTATAGGTGTGCCCTACTTATCACGAAACCAAGTAACTAAAGAGCAATTAATTCAAGCCTGTGCCCAGCAGCTTAGCTACTTTTATGGTAAAGATGCTGAAAAGGCAACGGGGTATTTTATTAAAGACTGGGCAGACGATAAGCTTGTAGCTAATAGAGACGATCAAACTCAGCCTTCGCAGCACCCAGAATTTGATTTTTCAGGCTTAGATGAGCAATTAAATAACTTGAACATTCATTTTGTAGCGAGTGAGTTTGCAAAACAAGAAGCTGGATATTTAGAAGGCGCAATAAACGCGGTGGATGACGCTATTAAATTGTTTGTTAATTAATAGCCCTGTATTTACTGATAACTTAACCATCAAGGGCTTTAATTTTACAGCCCTTGATGGTTATAAATGTTAGTTATTTTTAGCAACGTCTTCGCCACTGCCTAGTAGAGTGGCAACCCACTTACCTTCAGCACTGGCTTCTAAGCCTATTTTTACAATCATCGTTAATGGCACAGATAAAAGCATACCCACAGTACCTAATAACCAGCCCCAAAATATTAATGATAAAAATACCACTAATGTTGAAAGGCCCAGCCCTTTGCCCAAAAACTTAGGCTCTACAATATTGCCCATTACCGTATTTATTGTTAAATAACCTGCAGCAACCAATCCCGCAATTAACGGACCTTGAGTAATAAGCGCAAGTAATACAGCCGGTACAGCCGCAATAATTGACCCAATATTAGGAATGTAATTGAACATAAATGCCAATACCCCCCACAACACAAAGTAGTCAACGTCTAAAATCCATAAGTAAAACGCAGCAATAATACCCGTACCTAAACTTACTAGCGTTTTAATTGCCAGATATGAATTAATAGACTCTAAAAAGCGGTCAATTTGCTTCATTTTGCTATCGGGATCTTCAAGTGCCATGTGTATTTTTTTGCTCAGCATTGGCCCTTCAAACAACATAAAAACAACGGTTAAAATAATTAAAAACATGTTTGCCATTACGCCACCTAAACCGGTGAGCATATTAGTGGCTACATCAACCATTTTACCTGGGTCGAACATATTGATTAACTGTTCTTTATTAATCAGTATGTTGTATTGAGATGCTAAATCTACAAGCCATACAAATTCTTCTTTGAGTTGTGTTTTATACTCAGGAAGTTGCTGCGAAAAATCGTTTATTGATTGCCCTACAAGCCCGCCAAGGCTTACACCTAAGCCAACTATAATAAGCACTACCAACATAACAGCAATGCCTTTAGGAATTCGGTAGCGCGCAAAAAACTTGATAAGCGGATTACAAATAATGGCAATAAACGCCGCCAAAATAAACGGAATAATAATTACACTTGCCGCTTTTATCCCCGCGAGTACGACCACTAAGGAAGCAAAAACTATTAAGCTTTTATTTACTCCAGTTAAACTTGCCAATTTATTAATCCTTTTATTAATGATATGGCTTTAGTGTAAGGCAAAAGGTAATTAAATGAAATAATTACGAAGTGATCATAAAAGCCTGTTTTACGTATAAATTTGCAAAGCTGTTTGCTAGCGAGTATGTTTTTTAATCACTTGCTACTATTTTATTGTAAGGATTAATAATGCATATATTTGTTACTGGCGCGACGGGATTAATTGGTAAGCACTTATGCCCTTTTTTACTTCATCATAATACTGTTACTGTGCTTAGCCGAAATCCAACTAAAGCAAACGTATTATTGGGCCATAAAGTTAAAGCCGTAAGCAATGTCAATGCAGTAGATTTTAACACTGTTGATATTGTTATTAATCTAGCTGGCGAACCTATTGTAAATAAACGCTGGAGCGACAAACAAAAGCAAATAATACGCGACAGCCGTATTGGTGTTACACAACAAATTAGTGAAGCTATTAAAGCTTGTAGCACTGCCCCGCATACTTATATATCTGGAAGCGCCGTTGGGTTTTATGGTCGACAAAATAGTAACCCTATTGATGAAACTTTTGAAAACCCACACGACGAATTTAGCCACCAGCTTTGTAAAGACTGGGAAAATGCAGCGCTACTCGCGCAATCAGAACACACCAGAGTGTGCCTTTTGCGCACGGGTATTGTTTTAGCTAAAAAAGGTGGAGCATTAAGTAAAATGCTACCCGCTTTTAAATTGTGTTTAGGCGGCCCGATTGGTAATGGCGAGCAAGGAATGTCGTGGATACACATCGACGATATGATTCAGCTAATACTTTTTATTATTAAGCATCCAGAAATATCTGGCCCTGTTAACGCAACTGCGCCAAATCCTGTAAGCAATGCTCAATTTGGTAAAAGCTTAGGCGAGGCGTTATCGCGACCTGCATTTATCACTATGCCTACTGCAGTACTTAAACTATTAATGGGTGAAATGTCAGACTTACTAACAACGGGACAATTTGTAGTCCCTAAAAAGGCACTCGTTCATAATTATCGTTTTCATCATCCTGATATTAAATCAGCTTTAGAGAGTTTGGTTTAGCGGGCGTTAATAATTCTTGAGGTAAAATATGAAAATTGAAAAAGCAATCCTTTTAACTTAATTGACCTTTTCTTATTAATACATAATAATTACAACAGTTAGTTAAATATATATT
>NZ_WTKW01000190.1:0-8271 GCF_011378745.1 Pseudoalteromonas sp. Z1A6 | reverse complement strand
CAGTGGTGAAAGTTTTACTGGTGATAAAACGAATGGATTAACAAAGCAAGCAAGAGACTTTAGAAATAAAGTAATTGCGGCTAATGACCCTTTCAAACTAATACTTGATGACTTACCAGCTGTTTTTGGCTTTAAAAAAGACGACCCAACGCTTGAAGATAAGCTAGGTAGTAATTTAAAAACAGCTATAGAAGACTTGAGTGCTCAACACGAAATGCTACTCACTGGTTTTAAACAAATTATTATTAATATGTTAGGTGAAGATTTTAATAGTGTTTTAAAAGCCCGCTGCGACATAGTTGAAAAAGAAGCTAAACGTCCTAAAGTAAAAGATTTAGCAAATCGCTTGTCACAATTCATTGATGGTAAATCTAAATTTGAGTTTGTAATTAATATATTAACTGGTGTGCCTGAGCCAAAATGGACAGACAAGCTTTTGCGTACTGGACTAGATGAATTACAAAATTTATGTGTGCAATTTAGGCGGATTGAATCCTTTAGCAATTTACAAGCAAAAGGTACCTCCAAACCACTTGCCTTTCTTACAACAGATAGTAATGGTAACCACTTAGAATTTGGTAGTTTTATTAAGCATGATTTAGCGATTGATGCTGACGTTAAGTCTGCTGTAAACAGTATTCAAGAATCGATAGCTACAATGTCAAAAGAAAAGCAACTTGCTGCACTTACAAGCCTTTTAACTAATTTGATGGATCAAACAGAATCAGAGGTGCTCGATGACGGAAAAAATTAAACATGTTTTAGGGCTTTCGGGCGGTAAAGACAGTAGCGCTTTAGCTCTATTTGTTAAAGAAACTTATCCTGAACTAGATGTAGAGTATTTCTTTACCGATACGGGTTATGAGTTACCTGAAACAAATGCTTTTATAGATCAGCTAGAAGAGAAGCTTGGTTATATCCATCGCTTAAATGCCCGCTCTTTAAATAATATTGAAGGGCGTGGTGAAAAAGACTTTGCTCATCTTTTAAAAGAGCATGGTAATTACTTACCGTCGCAAAGAGATAGATGGTGTACTGTTCAAATGAAGTTAAAGCCATTTGAGCAGTGGTTAGATAGTTTTATTCAAGATGGCTATAAAATCAAAAATTATGTTGGCATAAGAGCAGATGAACCTGATCGCTCTGGCTATATGACCATAGAAAAACCGATTGAATCGGTATTTCCATTTCGAGAACACGGCATAGTAAGAAGTGACATCGAAAATATATTACAGCGCAATGGTTTAGAACTGCCTGAATATTATAAATGGCGCTCTCGCTCTGGTTGTACATTTTGTTTTTATCAGAGAAAAATTGAATGGGTTAAGCTTATGGAAAAGCACCCTGATTTATTTGAAGAAGCCAAAGCTTTTGAAAAAGGCGATGACAACAATACTACTGTAGGTGAACGCTTTTATTGGATGGGCCAAGGCCAGCCATTAGAAACATTAGAAGACCCATCAGTACAAAAAAGAATTATTGAAAATCACGAAAAGAAAGTTGCTCGCTTTAACAAGAAAAAGCGACGCAATGCACTGCTAGGCGACTTTGACGGTGTATGTGAGTTCAATGAGTTAGATGATATTTATGATGAAGCAGAAGGCGGTGGAGCCTGTGTAACATGCTATAAATAATAAGGAAGCGGCTAAATAGCCGCTTTTTTTATAGCTGAGACCAATAGATTAATATCTGCGGTGGTAATTTCGTTCGTAAAACTTATGCGAAAAGTATATTCAGCTTCTTCACGACTCAAACCTAATGCAGTTAAAACATGTGACGCTTCAATTTCTTTAGAAGAACAAGCGGAGCCCTGAGCTAAACAAAAGAGCTCTTCATTGTCTCGTACCAAAATACCTACATTTGTTTTAGGTAAAGTTAAAGAAACCATATGCGGTAGAGCTTTTCCATTACCGTTTACAGAAAAAGGGATTTCAGCAATAGAAAGCTGCGTTAACAAGTAGTTACGTATCCCTTTATCAACAAAGCTTAAATAACTGTGTGGAAATGTATTTATTGCTGTTCCAAAACCAACTATCAGCGGCGCTGCTACTGTTCCACCTCTAACTCCTTGCTCTTGCCCTGCACCATGAATAACAGGCGTTAGAGAGCGTTTGCGCAAGTCTCGAATATAGACAGCTCCAATACCTTTTGGGCCACCGATTTTATGAGCTGAAAACGACATAATATCAACATTCAGATCATCTACATCAATTTCAGTTTTCCCGAAGCTTTGCGCTGCATCACTATGAAAAAGAATATTGTGCTCAAAACATAGTTCACCAATCTCGGAAATGGGATTAATCGTTCCTAATTCATTATTAACATGCATTACAGAAACAAGTGCTGTAGATGATTTGATCAGGCTTACTATGCTTTTAGGCTCAATAATTCCTTCTTTGTTTGGCATAACAATGGACACTTCAAAGCCTTCGCCTTTTAAATACTCGCAAATAGCAAAAATGCATTTATGCTCAATAGCACTAATAATAATATGATTTTTATCTTTTGGATGATCGCTATTAAGTAATATGCTCTTGAAGGCTATATTATTAGACTCAGTTGCACCGCTAGTAAAAATAATTTCACTTGGATATGCACCGATCATATCAGCAAGTTCTTCTCTTACTGTATCTACTTTTTGTAAAGCCGCTTCACCTAAAATGTGACCTGAGGCTGAGTTTGCATAACAACTATCGAATGCATCTATTAAAGATGTTTTAACTTCTGGAAGTAGTGGGTACGAAGCCGCTGAATCAAGATATATCATTTAATTAATCCTTAATCTGAGCGTTTAATAATACCATAAAGTACTTAGTCATTAATTTAAACCCGCTTAATAATGAATTTAAAAAAGCTAAAACTCACGACCTGCACTGTGTTCCTCTAGTGTGCTATGAAATTCCAAGGAGCGCTTGCCACCCTTGGCTGCTAATGAGGCATCAGATCTCCCCTCATTAAAACCTATTCTCTAAAATACCAACAAACAAATTACCAATAACCTTTAAATCATCACTTTTATTTGCAAACAATTCAAATACCCTAAAGTAGTCATTAACACCTTAATGACTACTTTAGGTAATCATTAATGAATTAGTCGCAAATGTAGGTGGCTACAATGTACGGCAACGTAAAACCAATAAAGCGCAGGTTATTAACGATGACTTCTGAATGCTATGTGTTTATTGACGGGTTTGAAATTTATTATTTCAAGTTATGGCGCTTTGCGGATATAAGCGACATTGATGCTGCACGCTTAACAAGCGTGATTTATACTATTGAATAAAAAACTTAAAAAGCGGTTATGCACTTCAAATTGAATCTGCGGTATGTATAGCGCGATATAAAATCGCGCTTAGCATTTTTTGAGTTACGCTTTTAGTTATTACTTTTTTCTTAACCAAAAAAGGCTGGCGGGAACCGAAATCCACGCTTGCTTACCTAATGAATCAAGATAAACACCTACCTCTTCTTTACTGCCTGGGCTGAAATATGACGGCTGTTGTTCTTTTAGTTTTTCTTGGCCGGTGAGTATTTTGGTAAAGTGTTTATTTTGCTGCTGGAGCATTTTTTTGTAATCGTTAGCGGGTTTTGAATCGCCATGCTTTACAAAAGCACTTAGCGCTAGGCTTGCTGTTGCGTGTAGTTCTTCAAAATCAAAGTCGGCTAATAGAGCATCTAACTTCTCCCACTCTTTGTTTATGATTAGGCAGTTCATTAATAAAAAGCGGTTTGCTTGATTGTCGTTTGGGTTTAGCGTTAATAACTCTTCGAGTTCTGATTGCGCTTTTTGGGTATAGCCATGCAGTGCGTGTACTTTTGCTCGATGCGCGCGAAGCATCATATAAGGGCGGGTTTCGTGCAATCCCCAAAAGTGCCCTGTGTTGTCTTTAATAAATTGCTTTGTAATGTGCCCTTCCATCATTTCTAAAAGCATCTGCATTGGCTCAAGTGCTTTTAGTTCTGTGTCGGCAAGTACCAGTTCAAGTAGTTCATCAAGCTCATCTAATTCATTTGGTTCTTCGTCTAAAAAGCTGTTGTTAAATTGTGCCTCATCTTCATCACTTAAAGTTAGGTCGTTACTAAATCGAAGTTCAAAAATAGCGTCGGCCATAAAATACACATAATTACGTTTATATTCTTGGGCGTTGTATTGGGCAAATTCACCAAATACTTTTGCCGCTGCTTTTTCGCTAGTAAAAGCTTTTAAAACGCCACTTAGGCTATCAACAGCCTGTTTTTGTAGTGCATTAAGTGCACGTTTATTTATGTGTTTAAGCGCCTGTAAAACCCCTTTACAGTAACTTGGTAGGGGCATATTCGGCTTTAGCGAATCCCGGTAGTCTTGCTTGGATAGGCTGCATTTTGCTGGCATTTTTAATTCGTTTTGAATTACTTTATCCATGCTTTGGTTATACAACGCCATTAAGCTTTCGAGGTATTTTAGCTCGCTCTCTTTTTGAAGGTTAATATCTCCAAATAAATCAGGTTGCCACTCGCTCGGGGGAAGCATTTGGGGTAATACACCTAACCCCATTAAATAACCTTGTATAAAATAGTAGTTTGGTTGTTTAGTGCTTAATTTACTGAGTTTTATAACATTGTTACGAATTTTAGTTGGCGACATAACGTGCCCTGCTATGTATAAATTTATTATTAGTGTACCCATAGATAAGGTTACCAACAACGCTAGTTTGGTTGTTTTATCCTAAAATGAATTTTTAACGAAATATTTACAAATTTAAACAAACCCGCGCCGCTAAAATACAAAAGCTGGTTTATACTGTTGTAATAATGAGCAAAAATAATAACTATGAGGCGTAATGAATAAATTAATTACCGTATTTTTATGTTTGCTGTTTACGGCTCCATTTAATGTATTTGCTTGTGAAAGAACCTTTAGCGTGGCATCGCACGATGCTTTTTGGCCGCCTTATGTAATGGGCATTAACGGTAAGCTGCAAGGCTCGGAGGTTGATGCACTTAACATTATATTTGCTGACTCCCCTTTTTGTTTTGAAGTTAAGTTGCTACCAAATTCTAAGCGGGCTTTTATTGAGCTTAAATACGGCCGTATTGATTTAGGGTGGGCTGCAAGTTATACAGACGAGCGCGCTAAATACGTGCACTTTAGTGATAACTACCGAACTGAGGTTATGCGTTTATACGAAAACAAAAATAATCAGCATAGTGTTAAAAACCTCGAAGACATTTTTAAACAAGGCTTTATTGTTGGCGCTAACTTTGGAAGCTATTACGGTGAGGAGTTTGAGCAATATAAAACTAAATATAAAAAGCAGATTGAATACACCAGTGCAACCAGTAAACGCTTTGAAATGCTTAATAAACAACGTATTGATTTTGCTATTGAAGACGAGTTAGTGGGTGCTTATTTTGGCCAAAAGGGCTCAAATATAAAATTAGTAACCAACATTGAGTATGTAAATAAAGACGATATTTATTTAATGTTTAGCAAAAAAACGGTGTCGGTTACTGAGCTTGCAGTAATTAATGAGCATATAAACAAAAACAAAACAGCACTTAAAGCGCTGTTTAAATACTAGGAGTGTAATGAAAACTTTATTTTTAACATTTACTACACTGCTATTTACTCACGTTAATGCCCTTGCGTGTTCAAAAACATTGGTAATGGGCACTAACGAAACTAATTGGCCGCCTTACCTTGTTAAGCAAGGTGATGCATTTTTAGGCACAGAAGTGGATGCTGTAAACGCTATTTTTAAAGATTCAAAATTTTGTATTAAATGGACTTATTTCCCGAGTTTTTCGCGTGTTCAAGCTGAGCTTAAAAATGGCCGAGTAGATATAACCTACGCGGCAAGTTACACAAAAAAACGTGCTCAATATGCGCACTTTAGTTTGCCCTACCGCGCAGAAGTTATGCATCTTTATAAACATAAAGACTCGCCTGATGTAACAAGTTTACCTGAGCTTTTTAGTAAAGAGTTTACAGCTGGTATTAACCGAGGAAGCTTTTTTGGTAACGAGCTTGAACAACTAAAAACTAAGTATTCAACACAGGTAGTGCTTACTGCTCAAGCAAATAATCGATTTAGCATGTTAGATAAAAAACGAATCGACTATGTTATTGAAGACTCTGTGGTTGCGCAGTACTTTGTAAAAAAACACCCCTCAATTACGCAGGTAAAGTCTATTACACCGATTAACGTTAACAATGTGCACTTTATGCTAAGTAAGGAGTCGCTAACACTGGATGATGTGGCGACCGTTAATCAATTAATTACTAAAAATGCAGCCGCTATAAAGTTAATTTATCAACCTGTGCATTAAAGCATGGGCAATAACTTAGCTCTTTGACTGCAACACTTATTTAATATTGCTGGCGGTGGTACTTACTTACATTCCCCGCTGTAAGTAAGTACCACCGCTCACGCTAAAAATAGTGGCTTAAAAACGAGAATTGCCGTTATTTTCGCTTGGTTATAAATTAGCTGCCTTTTATCTTTCATTCGTTGTGGCTGATCTGTATAATTCGCCAGCTAATTTACCCTATTGTCTGGTTCTTGTTTGTGGCGTATTGCTGCAGCGTACTCCTGTCAGTACTAATCTAGGATTACCCTTTTTGATCTCCACCGCAAATATTACGATGCAGTTTGGCGCAGAGCCGTTGTTTGAAAACATTTCAGCTAAATTTGGTAACGGTAACCGTTACGGTTTAATTGGCGCTAACGGCTGCGGCAAGTCGACTTTCATGAAAATTTTAAGCGGTGCGCTTGTTCCAAGTGCGGGTAATGTATCTATTACTCCAGGGTTGAAATTAGGTAACCTAAGCCAAGACCAGTTTGCTTTTGAGCAATACAGCGTTGTAGACGCGGTAATTATGGGCGACGTGGAGCTTTGGAAAGTAAAGCAAGAGCGCGAACGTATTTACTCGTTACCAGAAATGAGCGAAGACGACGGCATGAAAGTAGCCGATCTTGAAAGCGTATTTGCTGAAATGGACGGTTACACGGCAGAAAGCCGCGCTGAAGAAATTTTGCTTGAAGCGGGTATCGATAAAGAATTTCATTACGGGTTAATGGCAAACGTTGCTCCAGGTTGGAAACTACGTGTGCTTTTAGCACAAGCGTTATTTGCAAATCCTGACATTTTGCTACTGGATGAGCCTACCAATAACTTGGATATTCATACAATTACGTGGCTTGCTAACGAGCTTAACAAACGTAAATGTACGATGATTATTATTTCGCATGACCGTCACTTTTTAAACTCGGTATGTACACACATGGCCGACATTGATTACGGCGAGCTGCGTATTTACCCTGGTAACTACGAGAAGTTTTTAGATGCTGCGGGCCTACAACGCGAGCAACTTTTAGCTGAAAATGATAAAAAGAGCGCTGAGATTGACGAGCTACAAGACTTTGTTAACCGTTTTGGTGCTAACGCTTCAAAAGCTAAGCAAGCGAGTTCGCGTGCTAAAAAAATGGATAAAATTAAGCTTGATGAAGTTAAATCTTCAAGCCGTATGAGCCCATCACTTTCGTTTGACGAAGGTAAAAAAATGTATCGTCAGGCGCTTGAAGTTAATAAGCTTGGCCATGGTTTTGATGGCGAAATGTTATTTACTGGTGGTGATTTACTATTAGAAGCTGGCGCTAAGCTTGCTGTAATTGGCGAAAATGGTGTGGGTAAAACTACATTTTTACGCTGTTTAGTAGATGAGCTTAAAAGTAATGAAGGCGAAATTAAATGGTCTGAAAATGCGACCTTTGGTTATTGCCCGCAAGACAGCACTAAAGATTTTGAAAACGATTTAACGTTGTTTGATTGGATGTCGCAATGGCGTACAGCTAAGCACAACGATTTAATGGTTCGTGGCATGTTAGGCCGTTTGTTGTTTACAGCAGACGATTCAAACAAGAAAGCACGTAACTGTTCTGGTGGTGAAAAAAACCGCCTGTTATTTGGTAAGTTAATGATGCAAGACGTTAATGTGCTTGTAATGGACGAACCAACTAACCACATGGATATGGAAGCCATTGAAGCGCTTAACAATGCATTAAAAGACTTTGAAGGTACGCTTATTTTTGTAAGCCATGACCGTGAGTTTGTATCGTCATTAGCTACGCGTATCATTGATATTAAAGATAAAAAAGTAATCGACTTCCAAGGTACGTTTGACGAATACCTAGCAAGTTGTGAAGAGAAAAAAGCATAAACTTTTTCTAATTGCTTATAAAAACGGTGCTAAATTTAGCGCCGTTTTTTTATGTGTGGAATTTGAGTTTA
>NZ_WTKW01000019.1:0-22925 GCF_011378745.1 Pseudoalteromonas sp. Z1A6 | reverse complement strand
TAATAAATTATCGGCTTTTTATTTTATTCATAAATTATTTTAAATTTATGCTTATGTCACCATTAGGCTTGCAGCAGCACAGGAGTATTTCGCCTTCGCGCACAAACGCCAGTGGCTCTTCGTTATACTCGACGTTACCTGACACTAACGTTGCTCTACAGGCGCCGCAGTAACCTTCGCGGCATTGGAATGCAACGTCTATTTTCATGGATTCTAAGCACTGTAAAACAGAAAGGCAGCCAGTGGTAAATTCTATACACTGGCTGTTTTCTGCAAGCGTTATGCTTGCAGCAGACTTGTCACTCATTATAAATCAAAGTCACCAAATTCAGAGGCATCTACTTGCGAGTCGATTTGACCAACAAGGTATGAGCTAATTTCAGCTTCTTGTGGTGCTACTTGCACGTTATCAGACACTAACCATGAATTGATCCATGGAATAGGGTTACTGTTATTTTCAAACTGTGCTGGTAAGCCAATAGCGGTCATACGTGCGTTAGTAATGTACTCAACGTACTGACATAAAATATGCTTGTTTAGACCAATCATAGAACCATCTTTAAATAGGTACTCTGCCCATTCTTTTTCTTGCTCTGCGGCTTCTACAAACATTTTAATAGCTTCGTCGCGGCACTGAGCTGCAACAATTGCCATTTCTGGGTCGTCTTTACCGTCTTGCATAATATTTAAAATATGCTGAGTACCCGAAAGATGAAGTGCTTCATCACGCGCAATAAGCTTAATGATTTTAGCGTTACCTTCCATTAATTCACGCTCAGCAAACGCAAACGAACACGCAAAGCTTACATAAAAACGAATGGCTTCAAGAATATTTACCGACATCATGGCAAGGTAAAGTTTCTTTTTAAGTTCGAACAAATTAACGATCACTGTTTTGCCGTTAATTTCGTGTTTGCCTTCACCGTAAAGGTTGTAAAGCGACACTGAATTAATTAAGTCATCGTAGTATGTGGTTACAGCATCGGCACGTTCGCTGATTTTATCGTTGCTAACTATGTCATCAAAAATAAGTTCAGGGGCTTGCGTAACATTACGAATAATATGCGTGTACGAGCGGCTGTGAATCGTTTCACTAAATGCCCACGTTTCTATCCATGTTTCAAGCTCTGGTAACGATACTATAGGAAGTAGGGCAACGTTAGGTGAACGACCTTGTACGCTATCAAGCAAAGTTTGATATTTTAAGTTACTTAAAAATATATGCTTTTCGTGATCTGGTAATGCTTGAAAGTCTAAACGGTCTTTGCTTACATCTACTTCTTCAGGACGCCAAAAGAAAGACAGTTGCTTTTCGATTAACTTTTCAAAAATTGGGTATTTTTGTTGGTCATAACGAGATACGTTAACAGTTTGGCCAAAAAACATTGGCTCTAGCATTTGGTTATTATGGTTTCGGCTAAATGTAGTATAAGACATGTTTATCACTCAAAAAACTATCAGAAAAAGCGGGCTAAATGCCCGCTTAAAATAAAAATTAATAACTATATTTTACACGCGCCGCCTTCACAATCATCATCTTCCACTTCTGGAGTATCTTCTTGCATATCTGAGGCACCATCGCGAGTGTTGTGGTAGTACAAGGTTTTAACACCCAGTTTGTACGCTGTTAGTAAGTCTTTTAATAAGACTTGCATAGGTACTTTACCGCCTTCGAATTTATTTGGATCATAATTTGTGTTTGCCGATATAGTTTGGTCAACAAATTTCTGCATTATGCCCACAAGTTGTAGGTAACCATCGTTTGATGGAATATCCCATAATAACTCGTAGTTATTCTTTAAACGTTCGTACTCAGGCACTACTTGTTTCAAAATACCGTCTTTACTTGCTTTAACGCTAATGTGACCACGTGGTGGCTCAATACCATTTGTTGCGTTAGAGATTTGCGACGATGTTTCTGAAGGCATTAACGCACTTAGTGTTGAGTTACGCATGCCGTGCTCTTTAATGCTGGCACGTAATGTATCCCAATCAAGGTGAAGTGGTTCATCACAAATTTTATCTAAGTCACGTTTGTACGTATCTGTTGGCATAATGCCCTGTGAATACGTTGTTTCGTTAAACTTAGGACATGCACCACGTTCTTTAGCAAGCTCGTTTGATGCTTTCATTAGGTAGTACTGAATCGCTTCAAACGTTTTGTGAGTCAGTGCATTTGCGCTGCCATCTGAGTAACGCTTACCGTTTTTAGCTAAGTAGTATGCGTAGTTAATTACGCCTATGCCTAGTGTACGACGACCCATAGTCGCATTTTTTGCAGCCGGTACTGGGTAGTCTTGGAAATCAAGTAAGTTATCAAGTGCGCGCACTGCAAGTTCAGCTAGCTCTTCAAGCTCGTCTAGTGACTCAATGGCACCTAAGTTAAACGCAGACAGTGTACAAAGGGCAATTTCGCCTTCTTCGTCGTTTACGTTGCTTAGTGGCTTAGTTGGCAATGCAATTTCTAAACATAAGTTAGATTGGCGAATAGGCGCAACTTTAGCAATGAACGGGCTGTGTGTATTACAGTGGTCCACATTTTGTAAATAAATACGACCTGTACTTGCACGCTCTTGTGCAAACATAGAGAAAAGCTCAATCGCTTTAATACGCTTTTTACGAATAGATTCGTCTTGTTCATATTTTACGTAAAGCGCATCAAATTCTTCTTGGTCTTCAAAAAATGCATCGTAAAGGCCTGGCACGTCTGATGGGCTAAATAACGTAATGTAATCGTCTTTAATTAAACGAGAGTACATTAATTTATTAAACTGTACGCCGTAATCAAGGTGGCGAACACGGTTGTCATCTACACCACGGTTATTTTTAAGCACAAGTAGGTTCTCTACTTCTAGGTGCCAAAGCGGGTAAAACAATGTTGCTGCGCCGCCACGTACACCACCTTGTGAACAGCTTTTAACAGCTGTTTGAAAGTGCTTATAAAAAGGAATACAACCTGTGTGGTACGCTTCGCCGTTACGAATGTGGCTACCTAGCGCACGAATACGACCTGCGTTAATACCAATGCCCGCACGTTGTGATACGTATTTAACAATCGCAGACGATGTAGCATTAATTGAATCAAGGCTGTCGCCACACTCAATTAATACACATGAGCTAAACTGGCGAGTAGGCGTACGTACACCTGCCATAATAGGCGTAGGTAATGATATTTTAAATAACGAGACTGCATCATAAAAACGCTTAATGTAAGAAACGCGTGTTTCACGTGGGTAGTCAGAGAATAAGCTTGCCGCGACTAAAATATATAAAAACTGTGCACTTTCGTAAATCTCACCCGATACACGGTTTTGAACAAGGTATTTACCTTCAAGCTGTTTTACAGCCGCGTAGCTAAAATTAAGATCGCGAGAATGATCGAGGTATGCATCAAGCTCGTCTAACTCTTGCTCAGTGTAATCTACAAGTAAGTGAGCGTCGTAGCGTTTATCTTCAACCATTTTTGTTACATGGTTAAATAAACGTGGTGGCTCAAATTGGCCGTACGCTTTTTTACGTAAATGGAATACAGCTAAACGTGCCGCTAGGTATTGGTAATCAGGCGATTCTTTTGAAATTTGATCTGCAGCAGCTTTAATAATGGTTTCGTGTATGTCTTTAGTACGAATACCGTCGTAAAACTGAATGTGTGATTTTAATTCAACTTGCGAAACCGATACGTTTTTTAAACCTTCGGCGGCCCATTCAATAACGCGATGGATCTTATCAAGATCAAGAGGCTCTTTACGCCCGTCACGTTTGCTTACAGATAACTGTTGGTTCATTTGCCTGTATTCCTTGGGAATTATGTATTTTGACCAATGCGTCATACCTCGCAATGGCAAGGTAAGTACTCATTTATTATAAGTTTCACCGTAATGGCGAATTTAATTGAATAACATTTGGCCACAATATCTGGTGTTGTTCAATTTAGAGATCACAAGATAGTGTGGTCTGAGTTGTTTTGCAAGGGACATAATTGCCCCTATATGTGGATAACTTTGGGATAACGCATTTGTGTTAGTAGACACTCACCTTCGAACAATCATTTAAGTTAGAATATGCAGAAATCAACTAATGATCTGCTAAATTTACGCATTTTAAAAATAAATTCTGACTGCTTTTTTTATCGACAAGCTTTGTGTGAAAACTAACACAATCACAATATATAGTGTTTAATAATTAACATAGCACTATATATGGTTAAAACCATCAATTGGACTTTGCCAGTTAAAATCAGCATTCCAGCTGTTGGCTTTATCAATACTTGGTATATAACCCCAAAGTGCCGTTGCAGTGTGCATACCTGCCGCTTTGCCTGCTTGTATGTCACGCTGTGCATCACCAATGTACAAACAACGGTTTGGTTTTACCCCCATAAGCTTTGCACAATGTAGCAGTGGTAGCGGTGATGGTTTGGCCTCAGCGAAGGTATCGCCACTTATTACTACACTGGCGTTTTTTAAAGCGGGGATAGCAGCCACTAAAGGCTCGGTCAAAAAGCCAGGTTTGTTAGTCATGATCCCCCATTTGATCTTTTTTTGATCAAGGGCGATAAGTAACGATTCAACTCCAGAGAAGCAATGCGTGTGTTTTGCTATGTTTGCAGCGTACTCGTCAACTAATTGCTTAATCAGCTCGCTTTGGGGTTGTTTAGCCCATAACTCTTTAAAACCAGCCTCTAATAGCGCACCTGCGCCGTTAGATGCGGCAGGACGGTATATATCACTACTAACAGGTTCTATTTTATTGCTAATAAGAACTGCGTTTAAAGCGGCACCTAAATCATCAGCGGTATCGAGCAGGGTGCCGTCTAAATCAAATAAAAATGCATCGTACTCAATAAGAGGCAGTGGGGCTTGAGAGCTAGCCATTAAGCTAACTTCTCAAAATAAAGTATGTAATTTACGCTAACGTCGTTATTAAGCGTATATTGCTTTGATAGTGGGTTATAAGAAAGCCCTGTACTTGCACGTACTTTTAAACCCGCTTGCTCCGCCCATACAATAAGTTGCGCAGGTTTTATAAACTTTTTATGGTCATGTGTACCTTCAGGTACCATTTTCAACAGCTTTTCGGCGCCAACAATCGCGTATAAATATGCTTTAGGGGTTTTGTTCAGGGTTGAAAAAAACACGTCTGCACCTGGTTTGGCAAGTGCAGCTACAGCATGAATGATAGAAGCTGGGTCGGGTACGTGCTCAAGCATTTCCATACACGTTATTACATCAAAGCGCTCAGGGTACTGCGATGCAAACTCTTCGGCAGGTACTTTTATGTAATCTACATTTACGCCTGTCTCTAAACTATGCAATTTAGCAACAGTTAAAGGCTCTTGCCCCATATCGATACCGGTTACTTTAGCACCCATACGCGCCATGCTTTGGCTTAAAATGCCGCCACCACAGCCAACATCGAGTGTTTCTTTATCGAATAAGCCTTGCGTTTTGTTTGCTATAAAATCTAAACGTAACGGGTTAATTTCGTGAAGAGGTTTGAATTCTCCGTCTAGGTCCCACCAACGCTCTGCGATGGCTTCAAATTTTGCTATTTCTGCGTGATCTACATTTTGATGTTCGGTCATAAAATACTTCCTCGTCAATCTGAGGCCATTATATAGGGCTAAATTGATAAATCGCAAAGTTTTGCGCCTGTAAATTGAAATTAATTGTGATAGCATGGCTATTAGTAATAATAACAAATACTCTTAATACCCAATACCGGGTTGTTGAGAGCTGATACTGAAGGAATGTGATATCAAATGACTGATCTCGCCAATGAAATTCTGCCAGTCAATATTGAAGACGAGTTAAAAAACTCCTACTTAGATTACGCAATGAGCGTAATAGTAGGACGTGCATTACCAGACGTACGTGACGGTTTAAAACCTGTTCACCGCCGCGTTTTGTTTGCAATGAACGAGCTTAGTAATGACTGGAACAAGCCTTACAAAAAATCGGCCCGTGTGGTCGGTGACGTAATCGGTAAATACCACCCACACGGCGACAGTGCAGTTTATGACACGATAGTTCGTATGGCTCAGCCATTCTCACTACGTTATATGCTTGTAGATGGCCAAGGTAACTTCGGTTCGGTTGATGGTGATTCAGCAGCGGCAATGCGTTATACAGAAGTACGTATGGCAAAAATGTCGCATGAGTTATTAGCCGATCTTGAAAAAGAAACGGTTGATTTCGTTCCTAACTACGATGGCACAGAGTTCATCCCTGATGTTTTACCAACGAAAGTTCCTAATTTATTAGTGAATGGTTCGTCGGGTATTGCAGTAGGCATGGCTACAAACATTCCACCACATAACTTAACTGAAGTTGTGAACGGGTGTTTGGCACTTATTCAAAATCCTGATTTAACTATTTTAGAGTTAATGGATTATATCCCTGGTCCTGATTTCCCAACGGCTGCAATTATCAACGGTAAGAAGGGCATCGAACAAGCCTACTTAACTGGCCGTGGTAAAGTGTACATGCGTGCACGCGCCGACGTCGAAACCGATGAAAAAACAGGCCGTGAAACAATCATCGTTCACGAAATTCCTTATCAAGTTAACAAAGCTCGCCTAATTGAAAAAATTGCTGAGCTGGTTAAAGATAAGAAAATTGAAGGTATTAGCGCGCTACGAGATGAATCAGATAAAGACGGTATGCGTATCGTTATTGAGATCAAACGTGGTGACGTAGGCGAAGTTATTCTAAATAACTTATATTCACAAACTCAGTTACAAACTGTGTTTGGTATGAATATGGTTGCTTTAATTAATAACCAACCTAAGTGTTTTAATTTAAAAGAAATGCTTGAAGAGTTTATTATTCACCGTCGTGAAGTAGTAACTCGTCGTACCGTGTTTGATTTACGCAAAGCCCGCGACCGTGCACACACGCTTGAAGGCTTAGCGATTGCACTTGCAAACATTGACCCAATTATCGAGCTTATTCGTAAATCTCCTACACCTGCTGAAGCTAAAATTGCTTTAACAGCGCGTCCGTGGGAACTAGGTCATGTACAAGGCATGCTTGAGAAAGCGGGTGAAGATAATGTAGCTCGTCCTGATTGGTTAGCCGCTGATTTAGGTATTCGTGATGGTCAATATTATATTTCTGAGCAACAAGCTCAAGCAATATTAGATTTACGTTTACATAAGTTGACTGGTCTTGAACACGAAAAAATTATAAGTGAATACCAAACCTTATTAGATTTAATTGCTGATCTTTTATATATTTTGGCTACGCCTGAGCGTTTAATGGAAGTTATTCGTGACGAACTAGTAGAAATTAAAGAGCAATATGGCGATGAGCGTCGTACAGAAATTAACGCCGCAGCTCACGATATAAGCTTAGAAGATTTAATTACTGAAGAAAACGTTGTAGTAACGCTTTCTCACGAAGGTTATGTGAAGTATCAGGCATTGTCTGATTACGAAGCGCAGCGTCGTGGTGGTAAAGGTAAGTCAGCAACGAAGATGAAAGATGAAGATTTCATTGAACGTCTGTTAGTTGCAAATACGCACGATACTATATTGTGTTTCTCTACAGCGGGTCGTTTATATTGGCTTAAAGTGTATCAGTTACCACTAGCAAGTCGTGCAGCGCGCGGCAAGCCAATTGTTAACTTGTTACCACTTGAAGCTGATGAACGTATTACAGCTATATTGCCAGTACGCGAGTACGCAGAAGATAAATACATCTTTATGGCAACTGCATTTGGTACTGTTAAGAAAACACCATTAACGGCTTACAGTCGTCAACGTGCAAGCGGTATCATTGCTGTTAACTTAAATGATGGCGATAGCTTAATTGGTGTTGATATTACCGATGGTAGCAACGAAATTATGTTGTTCACTGATGCTGGTAAAGTAGTACGTTTTAAAGAAGCTGAAGAAACAACCGTTGTTGATGAAAACGGTAACCCAGTACTTGATGAAGAAGGCAACCCTGAGATTCGTTTCAAAGGTGTTCGTCCAATGGGTCGTACTGCTACAGGTGTTCGTGGTATTAAAATGCCAGACGAGCAACGCGTAGTATCGTTAATTGTACCAAAAACTGACGGTGCTATTCTAACAGTAACTGAAAATGGTTACGGTAAACGTACACAGCTTGAAGATTATCCATCTAAGAGTCGTGCAACACAAGGTGTTGTATCTATCAAGGTGAGTGAACGTAACGGTGCTGTTGTTGGTGCTGTGCAAGTTGATGACAACGATGAAATAATGATTATTTCTAATCGTGGTACCTTAGTACGAACTCGCGTTAATGAAGTTTCTACGGTTGGACGTAACACGCAAGGTGTTATTTTGATCAGAACTATTGACGGAGAGCAAGTAGTTGGTTTACAACGTATAGAAGAGATTGAAGTTACTGAGAGTGACTTAATTGATATCGAAGACGTTGAAACAGTTGATACGGTTATTGAAGAAGTAGTGGATGACAATCCTCCTTCTGAATAATTGAAATTGAAAAAGCGGCTTTAGCCGCTTTTTTTTATGTTGTTGAATAAAACTAATACAGCTTGTTTGCAGTGCGATCAGGCTTGAAATTTTTAATTACTGGAATGAGGCAAAGGTAATGAGTAAATATAATTTTTGTGCGGGACCGGCTATGCTTCCGCAAGCGGTGATGAAAAAAGCGCAAAAAGAGTTCCTAGATTGGCAAGGTTTGGGTGTTTCTGTGATGGAAATAAGCCATCGTAGTAAAGAGTTTTTAACGGTTACTGCAAAATGTGAAGCTAGCCTTCGCCGCTTAATGAATATTAGTGATGAGTTTGAAGTGTTGTTTATGCATGGTGGTGGCCGAGGACAATTTAGTGCTGTACCGCTAAACTTACACCAAGAAGGTAAAACCGCTTTTTATTGCGAAAATGGCGTATGGTCAAAAAGTGCGAGAGATGAAGCGAGTAAATTCACTCAAACGACTTTTACCGATATACGTAATGATGCTGATGGCGAGTTTTCTATTAAAGCGGTTGCTGACTGGGATTTACCAGCAGATGCAGCGTATATCCACTATTGCCCTAACGAGACCGTTGATGGCTTAGAGATTTTTGATGTACCTAGCCACCCAACAGCACCAATTGTTGCAGACATGTCGTCAACTATTTTATCGCGCGAAATAGACGTTAATAAATTTGATTTAATTTATGCCGGTGCACAAAAGAATATTGGCCCATCGGGTATATCAATCGTTATTGTACGTAAAACATTACTAGAGCGTGAAGGTTTAGCAAAACCTGGTATTTTAGATTACGCACTTGAAGCAAAGCAGGGCAGTATGTTTAATACCCCACCGACTTTTGCTTGGTATTTAGCGGCTGAAGTATTTGAATGGCTTGAAAGCAATGGTGGTGTAAAAACCATGGAAGCACAAAATATTGCTAAAGCAGATTTACTGTATGATTTTATCGATAACTCTGATTTTTATTCAAATATTGTTGCTAAGCATTGTCGCTCACGTATGAATGTTCCTTTTTGGTTGAATGATGAAAGCTTAAATAGCAAATTTGTTGCTCAATCTAACGAAGCGGGTTTACTTGCTTTGGAAGGTCACCGAATAGTGGGCGGTATGCGCGCCAGCATTTACAACGCAATGCCACTTGAAGGTGTTCAAGCACTAGTTGACTTTATGGCTGCCTTTGCAAAGGAAAATAGCTAATGGAGCAACTTCGTTTAGAGCCCATTTCTCGTGTAAACGGCACAGTTACCTTACCTGGGTCAAAAAGTTTATCAAACCGTATTTTATTATTAGCAGCGCTTGCTAGTGGTACTACTGTTGTAGAGAACTTACTTGATAGTGATGATATTCGTCATATGTTGGGTGCTCTGAAGCTTTTAGGTGTAAATGTGACACTTAATGAAGAACGCACTGTAGCCACTGTAGAGGGTGTTGGTGGTGTGTTTAAAACACCAAGTGAACCATTGTTTTTAGGTAATGCAGGCACTGCCTACCGACCTCTAACCGCTGTACTTGCTGCTGTAAGTGGTGAGTACGAGCTAATAGGCGAGCCGCGTATGGAAGAGCGTCCAATAGGGCACTTAGTTGATGCTCTACAAACGCTGGGTGGCGATGTTACCTATACAAAACATAAAGATTATCCACCACTTAAAATCGTAGGCGGCCAAATCAACGGCGGTGAAGTTGAAATTGACGGCAGTATTTCAAGTCAATTTTTAACTGCCTTGTTAATGGCAGCACCTTTATTTAACGGCGATACAAATATAACTATTAAGGGTACTTTAGTATCTAAACCTTATATTGATATTACGTTAGGTGTTATGGCGCGCTTTGGTATTGATGTTGAGCACAGTGACTATGCAACTTTTAACGTTAAAGGTGGTCAACAGTATCAATCAATCGAGCGTATTATGGTTGAAGGTGATGCTTCATCGGCTTCTTATTTCGTTGCAGCCGCAGCGATAGCCGGTGGCGAGATAGAAATTAAAGGTGTTGGCGCTAAATCGGTTCAAGGTGATATTGGCTTTGCTAAAGTTATGGAGCAGGTTGGCGCTAAAATTGATTGGTATGATGAGCGTTTAGTTGTTCGCAAAGGCGAGCTTAATGGCGTAGATATAGATGCGAATGCAATTCCTGATGCAGCAATGACACTGGCAACAGTTGCTTTGTTTGCTAAAGGTAAAACCGCTATTCGTAATATTTATAACTGGCGCGTTAAAGAAACAGACCGTTTGTACGCAATGGCAACTGAGCTTAGAAAAGTAGGCGCTGAAGTTGTAGAAGGGCATGACTTTATAGAAATTACACCGCCTAAACACTTCAACGATGTAGCAATAGACACTTACGACGATCACCGTATAGCTATGTGTTTTGCTATGGTTGCCGTAGGCGGAAAGCCAATAACGATTAATGATCCAAAGTGTACTTATAAAACATTTCCTACATTTTTCAATGTTTTAGCATCAGTCAGTGAATAAGCTATTTAGAAGTAATTACAAAAGTTACACACTAATAGCAGATATATTTTAATAACTGACGTATAATGTCGCGGTTTATTTAGGTGTGCATTGCAGGAGGTTTTAAATGCAGGCGTTATTAATGCCCGTGATCACCGTTGATGGCCCAAGTGGTTCAGGTAAAGGAACTGTTTGTCGCTTGTTAGCCGACAAGTTGGGGTGGGATGTACTAGATAGTGGTGCGATTTATCGCGTTTTATCTTTAGCTGCACTTCATCACCAAATTGCATTAGACAATGAAGAAGGGCTTGTCCCTCTTGCTGCAAATTTAGATGTGCAGTTTTTGGTAGATAGCCAAACTAATGCAGGAAAAGTTATTTTAGAAGGCGAAGATGTAACGACTACTATTCGTAATGAAGAAGTAGGCGCTGCAGCGTCAAAGGTTGCAGCATTACCTCGCGTTCGTGAAGCATTATTACGCCGTCAGCGTGCATTTCGCACTGAAAATGGCTTAATCGCCGATGGTCGTGATATGGGCACTGTGGTTTTTCAAGATGCACCGTTAAAAATATATTTAACAGCAAGCGCAGAAGAACGTGCTCGTAGACGTTTTGTTGAGTTGAATACGCGCGGTCTTAATGTTACACTAAGTGGTCTATTACAGGATATTCAAGCTCGTGATGAGCGCGATATGAATCGTGCCGTTGCTCCGCTTGTGCCTGCAGAGGATGCTATTGAGATCGATACTAGCGAACTTAATGCACAGCAAGTGTTTGATAAAGTAATAACTTTATTAGATATTGCTATCTCTGAAGGTAAGCTTCCTAAACGAAGCTAAAACACATTTTATGCGCCAGCAGGATGCCAGTGCTATTTTAACAACCCCATGCAGCATGGTTGCTTATTGGTATAATATATAGAGACGTATATTCGTATGTCAGAAAATTTTGCGCAGTTATTTGAAGAAAGCTTAAAGGGTTTTGAAGCAGAGCAAGGCTCTATCGTTAAAGGTACAGTAATCTCAATCGAGAACAACATTGTACTTGTAGATGCTGGTCTTAAATCAGAAAGTGCTATCCCTGCTGAGCAGTTCAAAAATGCTGCTGGTGAACTTGAAGTTGCTGTTGGCGACGAAGTAGATGTTGCACTAGATGCAATTGAAGACGGTTTCGGTGAAACTATTCTTTCTCGTGAGAAAGCTAAGCGTCACGAAGCATGGATCCGTCTTGAGAAAGCATGTGAAGAGCAAGAAACTGTTACTGGTGTTATCAACGGTAAAGTTAAAGGCGGTTTCACAGTTGAAGTTGATTCAATCCGTGCTTTCCTACCTGGTTCACTTGTTGATGTTCGTCCAGTACGTGACACAACTCACCTTGAAGGCAAAGAGCTTGAATTTAAAGTAATCAAGCTTGACCAAAAACGTAACAACGTTGTTGTTTCACGTCGTGCAGTTATCGAATCTGAAAACTCACAAGAACGTGAAGAGCTTCTTGCTAACCTTGTTGAAGGTCAAGAAGTTAAAGGTATCGTTAAGAACCTTACTGACTACGGTGCATTCGTTGACCTTGGTGGTGTTGATGGTCTACTACACATTACTGATATGGCTTGGAAGCGTGTTAAGCACCCTTCAGAAATCGTTAATGTTGGCGACGAAATCGCAGTTAAAGTTCTTAAATTCGACAAAGATAAAACTCGTGTATCTCTAGGCCTTAAACAGCTTGGTGAAGATCCATGGGCAGCTATCGCTGGTCGTTACCCAGAAGGTTCTAAACTTTCTGGTCGTGTTACTAACCTTACAGATTACGGCTGTTTCGTGGAAATCGAAGAAGGCGTTGAAGGTTTAGTACACGTTTCTGAAATGGATTGGACTAACAAAAATATCCATCCTTCAAAAGTTGTTAGCTTAGGCGACACTGTTGAAGTTATGGTTTTAGAAATTGACGAAGAACGTCGTCGTATTTCTCTTGGTCTTAAGCAATGTATTGCTAATCCTTGGCAGGAATTTGCTCGTCTACAGAACAAAGGCGATCAAGTTACTGGTAAGATCAAATCAATCACTGACTTCGGTATCTTTATCGGTCTTGACGGTGGTATTGACGGTCTTGTACACCTTTCAGACATTTCTTGGAATACACCTGGCGAAGAAGCTGTACGTGAATTCAAGAAAGGCGACGAAATCACTGCTATCGTATTGCAAGTTGACCCAGAGCGTGAACGTATCTCTCTAGGTGTTAAGCAAATCGAAGCTGACCCATTCAATAACTACCTTGATGCAAACAAAAAAGGTGCTATTGTTAAAGGTAAAGTGACTGAAGTTGATGCGAAAGGCGCAACTGTTGAACTTATCGAAGGCGTTGAAGGTTACATCCGTGTAGCTGATATCGCTCAAGAGCGCGTTGAAGATGCAACTACTGTTGTTTCTGTAGGCGACGAGATTGAAGTTAAATACGTTGGTGTTGATCGTAAGAACCGCACTTTAAGCTTATCTGTAAAAGCTCTTTTCGAAGCAGAAGAGAAAGAAGTACTAGAGAAGCTTAAGAAAGAAGAGCCAGTGTTTGAAAACGCAATGGCAGCTGCTTTCGCAAATGCACAAAAAGACTAATATATAATTAGTTTTTAGTTGGAAGGGCATTTTTTGCCCTTCCTATATCTCTTTTTAAGGAAACGCTATGACTAAGTCAGAACTGATAGAAACACTTGCGGAACAACACGCACACGTTCCAGTGAAAGATGTTGAGAATGCTGTAAAAGAAATTCTTGAACAAATGGCCGGCTCATTATCTACTTCAGATCGTATTGAGATCAGAGGTTTTGGTAGTTTCTCTTTGCATTTCCGCGCTCCTCGCACAGGTCGTAATCCTAAGACTGGCGATACAGTTGAGCTTGAAGGAAAGCATGTACCTCATTTTAAACCAGGCAAAGAATTACGCGACCGCGTAAATGAAAGCATTGCCTAGTTAACTTAGTGGAGTAGTTACTTGTTCAAGGTATTAAAAATTATTCTGGTTGCACTATGCCTTATCAGTGCATTTGTATTAGGGTCACAAAACCCACAGTTAGTACAAATAAATTATATTATAGCCAGTAATACATTACCTTTAGCTGTAATAATAAGTATCTGCTTTTTATTAGGTGTTTTGATTGGTTGTTTTATTAGCTTTAAATTGTTTTCGCAATTAAAGTGGCAAAACTACCGTTTAAAAAAGCAATTAGCGCCTGAAAAAGATAAAAAAAAGCTTGCCGCGAATAAAGACACCTAACTATGATTGAGCTTTTGTTTTTACTATTACCTGTTGCCGCCGGTTACGGTTGGATTATGGGTAAAAACAGTGCTAAAAACCAAGCTCATCAACTTAATCGTCAGATCACTTCTGAATACAGCAAAGGCTTAAAGTTTCTACTCGACAGAGAAGAAGATCAAGGCTTAGAGCATTTAATTAACTTACTTGAAGTGTCAGCCGACTCGGTTGAACACTATTCTACACTTGCCGCTATGTTTCGTCGTAGAGGTGAATTAGACCGCGCAATAAAAATTCATGAACTTTTATTAAAACACCCAAGCTTAAATGAACAACAAGCTGCAACAAGCCGTTTAGAACTTGCCGAAGATTACATAATGGCTGGGCTACTAGACAGTGCGGAAGAGCACTTAGTTTGGTTAGTTAAAGCAGGGCATGTAGAAGCGCTAGATCCTATTATTACTTTATACTCGCAAACCCGTGAATGGGAGAAAGGCATCAACATGTTTGAAGCCCATAGCGAGCTATTTTCAAAAGAACAACAATTTAAAGCGATTGCTAATTTTTATTGTGAGTCGGCTTTAAGTGACAGTACCCCCCAACTAATGAGAAAAGCGATTAGCTTAAATTATAAAGCTGTGCGTCCCCTGTACGAATTAGGTTTAGTTGCTTACGCAAAAGAAGATTACGTTAAAGCTATTTATTACTGGCGTGAACTTGTTACTCAATTCACTTTGTTTGCGCCTTTATTTATTGATGAGCTTGCCCACAGTTATAAACAATTAAATTTAACGCATCAATTTCATGAATTAGTCAGTGATTTATTAGAAAAGGGCGGTGTATTAATTAAAATAAAACATTGCCAAGCCTTACTTGAACAAGGGCATACAAAACAAGCCTTTGAATTTTTAACTGATAGCTTAAAACGTCAACCTACTATTCGTGGTTTCAGTTTTTTACTGCAATTGATGGGCGATCAAAATAAAAATACCAAAGAAGTACTTAACGAAATTGATAAACTTGTAACCTCTTATATTGCTACAAAGCCTGACTTTCAATGTCAGCATTGTGGTTTTACAAGTTACACAATATATTGGAATTGCCCCTCTTGTAAGCATTGGGAAACCATTGTTCCAAGTCGAGGCTTAGACGGATTTTAATAACCCCATATTAATAATTTTACTGCCATACATTAGGATAGTCATGTCTTTCGAACACTCAAAAAAAATTCTTATAGCATTAGATTACGATGATCAAGAAGTTGCCTTAAACTTTGTTAAACAACTTTCTCCTAATACATGTCGTCTTAAAGTCGGCAAAGAGATGTTTACTTATTTTGGACCTACATTTGTTAAAGAGTTAATTGATTTAGGTTTTGATGTTTTTTTAGATTTAAAATTTCATGACATTCCTAATACAGTAGCTAAAGCGGTTACTGCCGCTGCGAAAATGGGTGTATGGATGGTTAATGTACATGCATCTGGTGGCTTTGAAATGATGAGTAAAGCTAAGTCTGCTCTTGAGCAATTTGGTGACAAAGCGCCACTACTTATTGCTGTTACTGTATTAACCAGCATGGATGAGACAGAACTTAAGCGTTTGGGTGTTGATAAATCAGCTCAAGAACAAGTTATATATTTAGCTAAGCTTGCAAAGGAAGCAGGGCTTGATGGCGTTGTGTGTTCTGCGCAAGAAGCTAAAGCATTAAAAGCAGAGTTAGGTGAGAACTTTAAACTTGTAACACCAGGTATACGTCCTGAAGGCAGTGATGCTGGCGATCAAAAGCGTATTATGACTCCTAAGCAAGCAATAGATGCAGGAAGTGATTATTTAGTAATAGGCCGACCTATTACTCAGGCGGATGATCCCGTAAAAGTTCTTAGTGATGTTAATAGTTCTATAGTATAAATTAACAAAAAGCAGCAATATAGTGCTAATAACCCTTACCTAATGTGTGTTTTATGTTACATTATTAGAATGAAGATGAAGTAGGGGTTTGTTTTGAAGTTATTATTTGGTTCATTAATAATTATTGTTGCGGGATTTAGCGTAAATAAATATGTTTTTTCTAACAAAGCATATGACGGTGTAACAACCGTTACAGATATAATTCAAACATATCCAATCAATATGTTTGATTTTAAAAAAACAATGCAAGATTATGCTCATCACCTGTGTTACAAAAATGAAGATACACTCATATCTCAGCATGTAAGTGTGAGTGAATGCATATCGAAACTTGATGATAAAAAAACAGAATGTGAAAAAAAGGTTTTTCGTTTAGCGCCACTCAATATTGAGTCGAAAGGTGAAGTGCTTGATTATTCTAGGCAATATACGCAATGTACATTACCTTATAAGTATATTTTAGGTTAATTACCAACAGATATTATTGGTAATTAAAGCCTATTATTTATGACTAAGATCTTAAGCGAATGGATTTCGCTTCAATATCTATTAACTCTTGTTTAAACAATCCACCAATCGCTTTTTTATAATTAGCTTTACTAGTAGAAAACATCTTTTTAATCGCTTCAGGTTCAGACTTATCGCCTAATGGAATAACTCCACCTTCGTTTTTAAGTTTTTGCATAATAGTTTCACCAAGGTCACTTACTTTACCCATGCCTGGCTTTTCTAGTACAACATCAATTTTTCCGTCTTCACGTACTTTTTGAATGAATCCTTTAAGCTTTTGGCCTACAAATAAACTTTTAAATACCATATTGTAAAAAACAACACCGAAGTGCGATTCTTCAATTAATACCTTGTAGCCAATATCTGTTTTGCCAGCGACGATTAAATCCACTTCTTGTAAGTGAGTATATTGCGGCTCATCTTTAGATAAGAAACGATTAAAGTTGTTTGATGCACAAATACGTTGGCTTGCATTATCAAGGTACAAACGAACTAAATATGAATGACCTTCTTGCATGCGTGGTTTTTGTTCGTTGAACGGAGTTAGAACATCTTTTTCAAGACCCCAATCTAAAAATGCACCAATACTATTAATTTCTTTAACGCGAAGTAGGGCATATTCACCTACTTGTGCGTGTGGCTTTTTAGTTGTCGCAGTCGCTAAATTAGCATTATCTAAAAAGATAAAAACACTTATGCTATCGCCAGCTTCAAGCTCATGTTTAATTTCTTGCTTTGGTAAAAACACTTCACCTAAATCATGGCCGTCTAAGTAAGCACCTTCGTTACTCACTTCTTTTACAAATAATGTTTGTGTGGTTCCTAGGTAACTCATAATTATTCCTGCTCAGTCTTTTTTTTACGGCGCATTGGTGTATCGCCATCAATGTTCATTGGTGCTTTAATTGGTGCAGTTGGCTTTTTAGGTTTAGCTTTGCGTTTAAATACAGGCTTTTTAACAGCAGCTGCTTTTTCTTTAGATTTATCCCACGTTGTCTCAGGTTTTTTCTCTTTTAAACCTTTAAACTTAGCTTTTAAACCCTCTACACTCGCAAATTTTAACTCGTCATTTAAAAATGCTTTAATAGCTAAATAACTTGCCCAATCTTTAGGACCAACTAATGAAATTGCGTTACCTTTAAAACCAGCACGCCCAGTACGACCTATGCGGTGTACATACTCTTCTGCGTGTTTTGGTAAATCAAAGTTAATAACATGCGTTACGCTTAGTAAATCTAAACCACGAGATGCAACATCGGTTGTGATTAATATTTTAAAGTTTTCGCGACTAAACGAATCCATAATATCTAAACGTTTATTTTGTGTTAAATCACCAGCAAGCGCTACAGACTTAAAGCCTTTAGCATTAAGCGCCTCACTCAAACGACTCGTGTCAGAACGTGTTGCTGTAAAGATAATGCACTGGCCAACATCATCTTGATTCAAGAAATGCTCTAAAAGCGCTTCTTTATGATCAAGGTGATCGGCAAGATATAACGTTTGTTTAATATCGCTATGTTGCTCGTTTGCTGCACTTAGCGTAATTTGCTTTGGCTTTTTTAATAGATTACGTGATAGTGCATCTACTTGCGCATGGTCAAGTGTTGCAGAAAACAATAACGTTTGACGTAAGCGATGATTCGCTTGCTCGTTAATCATTTTTAACTGCTCGGTAAAGCCTAAATCTAATATACGATCGGCTTCATCAAAAATAAGCAGTTCTAGTCCACTCAATTGTAGTGAGCGTTTTGTAATGTGATCGGCTAAACGCCCAGGTGTAGCAACTACAAATTGTGGATCGTTTCTAAGTGCTTTTATTTGGTCATTAAAGTTTTCGCCGCCAAGTATTTTTACGGCCTTAATGGCTGTACCTGCAATTAATAAACGCAGTTGAGTAAATACTTGCGTAGCAAGCTCACGCGTAGGAGCAACAATAAGTACACGAGGATCGCGTTTACTGAGTGCTTTTTGTTTCATAACCCTTTGTACAGCAGGTAATAAAAACGCCAAGGTTTTGCCCGACCCAGTTTTAGACTGAGCGAAAATATCATACCCCGCAAGTGCGGTAGGCACTGCATGCGCTTGAATATCGGTGGGCTGGGTGATCCCTTGATGTGCTAGTTGTGTTTCAAGGCGTGTATCAATCCCAAGATCAGTAAACTGCAATGTGTGTTTCTCCAAAATGAGCAAATTAAGTCTATAAATTTATCAGCGCATTATAGCTTACACAGATAGGTCGCTAACAGTAAAAACCAATCTATAGCGCTATTTTTTGCAATTAAACTAAAAAAGCGTAAAATACGCGCCCCATATGCGCCGGATTTACGATTCGGTAAACGCCAATACTGGCTAATAAGGCAAAATAGGAAATATAATGACTGTTGTTCATAAAGATAATGTAACGGGCGATCACTTTGTAGTATGTGCGCTGTATAAATTTGTTGGTTTACCTGAATTTGAAGCTATCCGTAAGCCGTTGCTTGAAGTGATGGAAGCAAATGAAGTACGCGGTACTTTACTACTCGCTGCCGAAGGTATAAACGGCACTGTTTCTGCAAAACGTGAAGGGATAGACAACTTATTAGCCTGGCTTGATGAGCAACCAAACTTAAAAAACATTGTAACAAAAGAATCTTACGATGATGAATGCCCGTTTTACCGCACTAAAGTAAAACTAAAAAAAGAAATTGTAACGATGGGCGTTGAAGGCGTAGATCCGCTTAAAGTTGTGGGTAGCTATGTAAAGCCAAATGAGTGGAACGCACTTATATCTGACCCAGAAGTAATTTTAATTGATACACGTAATGATTACGAAATTGAAATTGGTACATTTCAAAATGCAGTCGATCCAAATACTAAAACCTTTCGCGAATTTCCACAGTGGGCAAAAGAAAACTTAGACCCTGAGAAACATAAAAAAGTAGCAATGTTTTGTACCGGCGGCATTCGCTGTGAAAAATCGACAGCCTACATGAAAGAGCAAGGTTTTGATGAGGTTTATCATCTTGAAGGCGGTATTTTAAAATACCTTGAAGAAGTGCCAAAAGAAGAAACCATGTGGGAAGGCGAATGTTTTGTATTTGATAATCGCGTTGCGGTTGATCACGACTTACAAAAAGGTTCTTATGATCAATGCCACGCGTGCCGTATGCCAATTACAGAAGAAGAAAAGTTAAAGCCTGAATACATGGAAGGTGTATCTTGTCATCATTGTATTGAGGAAGTAACAGACGAGCAACGCGCGCGATTTGCTGAACGCCAAAAGCAAATAGAACTAGCACAAGCCCGTGGTGAAGGTCATATTGGCAATGAAGCGCAAGCCGTTTTACAGCAACGTAAAGAAGCTAAAAAAGCACAAAAAGACGCTCAGCGCGGTAAATAAATTTTTACAATAAGTATCACATTTAAAGAGTCTATCTGGGCTCTTTTTTTGTGCCCAAAATTGTGCAGTAATTGTTTTCACACTCCGATGATAGTGTTAATCTGCAAACATATTTAGTCATTTTAATGCGCATACAGGAAGGGATTTATGCAAGCCGAACAAGTTGAAATCGCACAATTTTTAGCACAACATCCTCCTTTTGATGACTTACCTCAAAAAGCGCTTAATGAGCTAGCTCAACAAGTAGAAGTTGCTTATTTTAGAGCAAAAACAGACATTTTAAGTTTTGGACAAGACATATCTGATTTGTATGTGATTAGAAGTGGTTCTGTAGAAATGTATCGCCGAAATGGTGAGCTATACAATCGTTTGGCCATTGCAGGAATATTTGGTCAAATGGGTTTATTGATGAACCGTAAGGTGCGTTTTCCTGCAACTGCTCTTGAAGATACGTTAGTTTATTGTATAAATGTTGAGCTATTTAATCGTTACTGTGATGAGTTTGATGCGTTTGCTGATTACTTTGAAACAGATGGTAACGTGCGTTTACATCAAGCTATTGTTGAACAAGCCGATGGCAATGACCTTACAACAGCTAAAGTAAAATCATTAATTCACAGAGATGTAGTCACCGTAGATGCAACATCTACAATACAAGATATCGCTAAATTAATGACCGAAGAGGCGGTATCGTCAGTTTTGGTAACCGATGTAAATAAACCAATAAACGACGATCCTGAGGAAGATGATGGACAAGTCGTTGGCATAATAACCGATAGGGATTTACGCTCAAAAGTAGTGGCTAAAGGGCTTGATTTTAACACACAAGCAAAAGAGATTATGTCTACTAACTTAGTGCTTTTAGATGCTAATGACTATATTTTTGAAGCGGTACTGGCCATGCTCAGAGATAATCTCCATCATTTACCCGTAGTACAAAAAAGACGTCCTATAGGAGTTATCTCCCTCTCTGATATTTTACGTTACGAATCGCAAAGCAGCTTATTACTTGTACGCGGCATACTTGCTCAACAAACAATTGAGGATTTAGCGCATTATGCACGCCAATTACCCAATGTATTTGTCCGTATGGTTAACGAAGATGCAAATTCACACATGATTGGTACTGCCATGGCCGTTATCGGACGTACTTTTAAACAAAGATTACTTGTATTAGCTGAGGAAAAGTTTGGTCCACCTCCCGTTCCTTATTGTTTTATTGCACTGGGCTCCATGGCTCGCGACGAGCAACTTATTGTAACTGATCAAGATAACGCACTAATTTTAGATGACAGTTACGACGATGAAAAACATAACGCGTACTTTCAAAATATTGCCGATTTTGTGTGTGATGGCTTAGCGCAGTGTGGTTACACCTACTGTGATGGAGAAATAATGGCGTCGTTTAAAAAATGGCGTAAAACTCGCTCAGAGTGGTTCGATCAATTTGCTGATTGGATAGCCCAGCCAAAACCACAAGCACTGCTTAATAGCTCTATATTTTTTGATTTAGACGGTGTGTGGGGCAAAACCAAGTGGGCCGACGAGCTTAAAATATTTATAGCGAAACAAAGTAAAGTGAATCGTATATTTCTAGCAAATATGGCGGCAAATGCTCGAAATAGAACACCACCTCTTGGCTTTTTTAAAGGCTTTGTTATGGAGCATAACGGCCAACATAAGCGTTCAATGAACTTAAAACGAAGAGGTACTGCACCACTTTCTGATGTTATACGTGTACACGCATTAGCTATTGGTTCGCGTAAACAAAACTCGTTTGAGCGATTAGAAGATATTATTGAAGCTAAGCTATTACCGCAGGGTAAAGCGCAAGATTTACGTGATTCACTTGAGTATATTGCCATGATGCGAATTCGCCATCAAGCGTGGCAAATAGAGAAGGGCGAAGAGCCTGATAACGACTTAGACCCACATTTACTGTCTCCTTTTGAACAGCGAAACTTGAAAGAGGCATTTGCTATTTTAGAAAAAGCACAAAGCTATTTAAAATTTAGCTACACAGCAAACTCTGGTGTGAAGTAGCCTATGAATCCGCGTAATTACAAAGCAGTTGATTGGCAAGCTAGATACAACGAGCTTGCCAACAGCACCGAAAATAAACTTCTAAAACACTTTTATGCAGGTGCTTATAACCAAGATAAAGCCGCAGTAGAAGATGTGCCTTTTGTAGCAATGGACTTTGAAACAACAGGTTTAAATAGCCAGAACGACGATATAGTGAGTGTTGGCTTAGTGCCGTTTAATTTAAAGCGTATTTATTGCAAACACAGTCGGCATTGGGTTGTTCAACCAAGACGTAACCTGCATGAAGAGTCTATTTTAATTCATGGAATAACGCACTCTGAGGTGGATGACGCCCCAGACTTTAACCGAATTATTGAGCCTTTACTTGAAGCGCTAAGTGGCAAAGTTGTCGTGGTGCATTACGCTGCAATAGAGCGCCATTTTTTAAATAATGCGTTATTACTGAGGCTTAAAGAAGGTATTGAGTTTGCACTTGTTGATACAATGGAGCTAGAAAAAAGAGCACTAAAAGCAAGGCAGGGAGTATTAGGTCGATTGTTTAACACAAAACTAGGATCGCTCAGATTAACAGATTGCCGCGAGCGTTACTCATTACCTCCATATAATAACCATAATGCTTTAACGGATGCGCTTGCTACAGCCGAGCTTCTACAAGCGCAACTGAGTCATCATTACCGTGTAGATACTCCAATTTCAGAGTTGTGGGTATAATACCAATACGCAATGATACTTTAATCGTTTTTGGAGTTAAACCTGACGCTAGCTGCGTTAAAAATTTCTCATTTAGAATAACTAAATAACTAAATAACTAAATAACTAAATAACTAAATAACGAAATTTTGCCTTACTATCGACACAATTTTCCTGCCACAAAATAGATCACTTTATTAAGCGAATTGGTATGATTTTAAATAGTTAAACA